>DAORHX010000276.1:0-5261 GCA_035438245.1 Rubrivivax sp. | reverse complement strand
GCCCCTGGGCAGCGGCCGCAGCGCCGACGCTGGCGCCACCAGCTGCTCGGTGAAGGCGCCGGCATGCGCGCCGAAACACACCGCGTCGCCCAGCGCCGGCCAGTCCACGCCGGCGTCGCGCTCGACCACCTCGCCGGCACATTCCATGCCGGCGACGAAGGGCAGCGGCGGACGGTGCTGGTACTTGCCCTGGCTCATCAGCAGATCGGGAAAGTTCAGCGCCGCGGCGCGGACACGCACGCGCACTTCGCCGGGGCCGCAGCGCGGCGTCGGTCGATGTTCGAGACGCAGGCCGGCGAAGTCGGCGGACAGTTGGCTGCAGATCCAGGCGCGATGGCTCATGGGCCCATTGGAACACCGGCCGGCGGCGCCATCGACCGCGCCGCCGGCTTGCGGCCTCGTCAGCGCTCGGCAAAGTCTCGAACGGCCGCCTGCATCTGCTGGACCCAGGGCGCGTTGCCCACCGCCTGTTCGATCACCCGGGCGCCGACCATCGCGGCGAACAGCAGCATCGCCGCTTGCTGGTCTTCGGCGCGCCTGCTCCGCTGGCCATCGACGAACAGCTCGAACAGGCTCTTCGTGCCGGCTGCATAGGCTTCGGCCGAGGTGGCCGCGGGCTCGCTGGTCGTGACGTGGGGAGCAAAGGCCAGGATCGGACAGCGGCGCGCGGGCACGTGGTTGCGCAGGTAGCGCCGGACCAGCTCGCCGATCCTCGAGCTGCCCTTGGCATCGGCGGCCTCGAAGACGTCGTGCCAGACCTCGGCCGACTGGTCGAAGCTGCGCGCGAAGGCCTCCTCGATCAGCGCGTCCTTGGACGCGAAGTGCTTGTAGAAGCCGCCGACGGTCATGCCGTTGGCGGCCATCACGTCGGCCACCGAGACGTTGTCGACGCCACGCTCGCGAAACAGCGCGCAGGCGCAGTCGACGATTTTCTGGCGGTTCTCGGCGGCCTGCTGTTGCGAGGATCGGCCCATGGCTCTACGCGGCTCTTCTGAAGACAAGCAGCTTGCTGGTCAGGCGTTGCACCACCTCGCCAAGCTGGTTCGAGGTCACGCTTTGCACGACCACGATACCGCGGTCGGGCTTCGATCGCGACGGCGTGATGCCCAGCACGGTGCTGGCCACGCGCAGGCGGTCGCCCGGCCGCGCTGCCTTGGGCCAGGCGAGCTCGGCGCCGGCACCGATCACGCCGCAGGCCAGCGGAAAGCTGCGCACCAGCAGCCGCATGGTCAGCGCCACCGTGTGCCAGCCGCTGGCCGCGAGGCCCTCGAAGAAGCTGCCCTTGGCCGCCTCGTCGTCCAGGTGGAAGGGCTGGGGGTCGAACTGCTCGGCGAAAGCGACGATCTGCTCGGCGCTCAGCGTCAGCGACTCGCTCTCGAAGACGTCGCCGACGCTGAGGTCTTCCAGGAACAGGGGCTGTGGACGTTGGGGATTCACCATGGCCGGGTCCTTCCTTGTGTCGGTGGAGCTTGTGCAAATAGATTATGCATGTTATCTTTCGCCGGAACAAGCCGCTGCGGCCCAGGGCGGCGCGGGCTGCCAGCCTCACTCCGGGAACACGATGAACACTTCCTCCAGCCCCAGGCTCTCGATGGCGCAGGTGCTGATCTGCGGCGGCCTCGTGGTCACGCTGTCGATGGGCATCCGGCACGGCTTCGGCCTGTGGCTGCAGCCGATCACCCAGGACCAGGGCTGGACGCGCGAGACCTTCGCGCTGGCCATCGCCATCCAGAACCTGTCCTGGGGCGTCATCGGCGTCTTCGCCGGCATGGCTGCAGACCGCTTCGGCGCGTCGCGCGTGCTGATCGCCGGCAGCGTGCTGTATGCGCTGGGCCTGGCCGGCATGGCATTGGCGTCCACTCCCGCCGTGTTCGCGCTGACCACCGGGGTGCTGATCGGCGCGGCGCAGGCCGGCACCACCTACGCCGTGGTCTATGGCGTGATCGGCCGGCAGGTCGACCCGGCCAGGCGCTCATGGGCGATGGGCATGGCCGCGGCCGCCGGCTCCTTCGGACAGTTCCTGATGGTGCCCGTCGAGGGCTTCATGATCTCCGCCCTGGGCTGGCAACCCTCGCTGCTGTGGCTGGCGGCGCTGTCGCTGCTCATCGTGCCGCTGGCCTTCGGGCTGCGCGAGCCGGGCTTTGCCGGCGCCGCGGTGCAGCGCCAGCAAAGCCTCATCCAGGCCTTGCGCGAGGCCTTCGGCTATCCGAGCTTCCTGCTGCTGACGGCCGGCTACTTCGTCTGCGGCTTCCAGGTGGTGTTCATCGGCGTGCACATGCCCGCCTACCTGCGCGACCAGGGCCTGCCGCCGCAGGTCGCCAGCTACGCGCTGGCGCTGATCGGCCTGTTCAACATCGTCGGCACCTATGTCGCCGGCACGCTGGGCCAGCGCCTGGCCAAGCGCAAGATCCTGGCCGCGATCTACCTGGCGCGCGGGCTCGTCATTGCGCTGTTCCTGTGGGCGCCGGTGTCGCCGCTGTCGGTGTATGCGTTCGCCGCTGCCATGGGCCTGCTGTGGCTTTCGACGGTGCCGGTGACCAACGCCGCGGTGGCGCAGATCTTCGGCGTCGCGCACCTGTCGATGCTCAGTGGCTTCGTCTTCCTGAGCCACCAGATCGGCTCGTTCCTGGGCGTGTGGCTGGGCGGTGCGCTGTACGACCGCAGCGGCAGCTACGACCTGGTCTGGCAGATCTCGATCGCGCTGAGCGTGGCTGCGGCCTTGCTCAACCTGCCGGTACGCGAAACGCCGATCCGGCGCGAAAGCGTGCTGGGTGTGGCATGAAGCTGCGCGGGCTCTGGCTGCACCTGGCCGGCATGGCCGCGGTGGCGGCCGTGGCGGTGACCTACACCCGCACCGACGTGGTCATGATGCTGGCCAACCTGCTGTGGACGTGCTACAGCTGACGGCGGTGCCACCAGGCCCAGGCGCCGATGCACAGCAGCGAGCCGAAGAACGCGGCGATCAGGTCGGACACCGAGACGCGGACCTCGCCCAGGCCGAAGTCGACGCCCAGCAGGTGTCAGTGCCGTGGCATGCCGATTGTGCGTGGCTGCGCCCGCGGCTCGGAGCCGGGGACTGCTGATGGCGGATCGCGCAGCCGGCTCAGCACCGGGTCGGCGAGGCGCCGCGTCAACGCATCGAAGCGCTGCGGCGACAGCCAGGCCAGTTCGGCGAGCAGGCCCCAGTGGGGGTCCAGACCGTCGAGGCGCAGGCGCGCCTCGCTCACCCACGACAGCGGCGCGGGGATGCGGCGCCAGGACTCGATCCGCTGCGCCGCAGCCGCGGCCGCGGCGTAGTCGCCCGCCTTCAGCCACAACGCGGCGGCGTGGGTCTCGGCCTGCTCGGCGCGAAAGCCGATGCCGGCGGCGCGCTGGGCGAGCTGAGCCCACAGCGGGCTCAGCCAGGCCGCACCGGCCGGCATGCCCCACAGGCGCTGCGCGGCCGGCTCGATGTCGCGTTGCAGGTGCTGCAGGGCCTGGGCGGCCTCGGCGAAGGGCGCCGTGCCGGGGTGCTGCAGCGTTGCCACCAGCAGGTCCAGCGGCGGCAGGGTGTCATCGCCCGGATACTCGTCCTGGAGCTTGAGCCAGGCCGCGCGGGCCGCAACCGCATCACGCTGCTCCAGCGCATGCAGCACGTCGTTGCGCAACATCAGGTCGCGGCTGTGTTCGAAGATGTCCAACTGCATGCTGCCGGCGCCCCAGGGTTCGCGGCGGATTGTGCCGCGGCCCCGGGGGTTGCGGCTGCTTAGAATATTGCCAAGCATCTGCTTGGTACAAACCGTGGAAGGCATCACCATGATCGACCGCACGCTCTTCAATGCCGACCACGAAGCCTTCCGCGACAGCTTCGCGCGCTTCGTCGACAAGGAGATCGCGCCCTTCCATGCCGAATGGGAAGAGCAGGGCTACGTCGACCGCGAGGTCTGGCGCAAGGCCGGCGCCAACGGCTTCCTGTGCATGACCATGCCCGAGGCCTACGCCGGCGCCGGCGCCGACAAGCTGTACTCGGTGGCGCAGATGGAGCTGCTCAGCGCCGGCAGCTACAGCGGCATCGGCTTCGGGCTGCACAACGAGATCGTCGCGCCCTACATCCTGCACTACGGCACCGAGGCGCAGAAGCGCAAGTACCTGCCGCGGCTGGCCAGCGGCGAGATGGTCGGCGCCATCGCCATGAGCGAGCCGGCTGCCGGCTCCGACCTGCAGGGCGTGAAGAGCACCGCGCTGCTGAAAGGCGACCACTACCTGCTCAACGGCAGCAAGACCTTCATCACCAACGGCTGGCATGCCGACCTGGTGATCGTCGTCGCCAAGACCAACCCCGAGGCCGGCGCCAAGGGCACCAGCCTGCTGCTGGTCGAGCGCGGCATGCCCGGCTTCGAGCGCGGCAAGCGGCTGAAGAAGGTGGGGCTGAAGGCGCAGGACACCTCGGAGCTGTTCTTCGACTCGGTCAGGGTGCCGGTGGACAACCTGCTGGGCGGCGCCGACCAGCTGAACCGCGGCTTCATCTGCCTGATGGAGCAGCTGCCGTGGGAGCGCATGCAGATCGCCATCGGCGCGGTGGCGTCGATGCAGGCGACGATCGAGCAGACCATCGCCTACGTCAACGAGCGCAAGGTCTTCGGCCAGGCGGTGGCCAGCTACCAGAACACGCGCTGGAAGCTGGCCGAGCTGCAGACCGAGGCGCAGGTGGCGCGGGTCTTCGTCGACAAGTGCCTGGAGCTGCTCCTGGCCGACAAGCTGGACACCGCCACGGCGTCGATGGCCAAGTACTGGTGCAGCGACCTGCAGAACAAGCTCATCGACGAATGCGTGCAGCTGTTCGGCGGCTACGGCTACATGTGGGAGTACCCGGTGGCGCGCGCCTGGGCCGACGCGCGCGTGCAGCGCATCTACGGTGGCACCAACGAGATCATGAAGGAAGTGATCAGCCGTTCGCTGGGGCTCGGCGCGCGCCAGTGACCCCCGCGTCGCGGCGTCGGGGCGCCGTGGTGCTGGGGCGGGCACGACGGCGAGGCGCGCACGGCTTGACCGGCTAGCATCCGCGCAGCCCCCGACGATGGAGCGCGACCGTGGCCGACGAAGCATTCAGGCTCACCTACTCGACGATGTTCGATCCGCCGGCCGAGCTGCACGAGCGCTTCGACGCGGCGCTGGCGCAGGTGCGAACGCGGCTCGGCGGCGAGCATGCGCTGTGGATCGCCGGGCGCGCGCGTGTCACGCCGGACCGCTTCGACGTGCGCTCGCCGATCGACCGCGAGCTG
>DAORHX010000275.1:0-5296 GCA_035438245.1 Rubrivivax sp. | reverse complement strand
AGGTCGCGGGCCTGCGCGTCGGCATCGTCGATGCGGCCGCCCGGGAACACGAACACGCCGGGCAGGAAGCTCGCGCTCGGCGAGCGGCGCGTCAGCAGCACCTCGGGCGCGCCGTCGGCGTCGCGCAGCCACAGCAGGGTGGCGGCGGGGCGTGGCGCGACCGGCGTGCGCGCGGGATGAAGCTGGAGGGCCGGGCGGACCATGCTCAGGCGCTCGCGCTGTTCGAGCGCAGCAACTCGTCGAGCGTGCGCTCCAGGTGGCGCAGCGAGTTGCACTCGCGCGCGATGTGGCAGTAGGGCGCGTAGTGCTTCATCTCCGAATCGCCCAGGCCCCAGAACGAGCGCGGCTCGGGGTTGAGCCAGATGACGCGGCGCGCCCGGCCGTACAGCGTCTTCATCACCTCGGTGCGCGCCTGGCCGCGGTTGTTGCGCGCATCGCCCAGCACGAGCACGGTGGTGCGGTGGTCGATGCGGTGCATCAATTGCTCGTCCAGGTCGAGCAGCATCTGGCCGTAGTCGGTGCCCGAGCCGCCGACCGCGTTCAGCACCTTGTCCACCGCCTGCTCGACCGGCAGCGCCTCGAAGGTGGCGCCCACCTCGACCAGGTGGTTGGTGAAGGCGAACGACTGCACGTCGGACAGCAGCTCGTCCAGGCTGTAGAGGAACAGCAGCAGGAAGCGCGCGTACTGGCGCACCGAGCCGCTCACGTCGCAGATCGCCACCACCTTGGGCCGCTCGACGCGCGTGCTGCGCCAGTAGGTCTCGAACAGCACGCCGCCGTAGGCCGCATTGGCGCGCTGGGTGCGGCGGAAATCGAGCTGCCCGCGCTGCTCGCGCCGCTTGCGCCGCGCGTGGCGCTCGGCGAGGCGGCGCGCCATCTTGCGCACGATCTCGTGCATGCGGGCGAAGTCGCGCCGGTCGATGCTGGACAGCTTCTGCGACTGCAGGAACTCGTCGTGCAGCTCGCGCGTGGGCGCCGTGCCGTACATCGCGAGCTTGCGCTCGACGAAGTTGCGCACCTCGTTGAACAGGCGCTTGCGCGCCAGTTCGAGCTCGGCCAGGCGCTGCGGCGCCAGCGTCTGGCGGCGCGCGTCGGAGATCTCGCGGTCGAGCAGCTCCAAGCCCATCGCCTGCTGGATCTTCTGCGTGTAGTGGCCCTTCTGCGTGAAGAACCAGATGTCGGTCAGGCCCACGTCGCGCGCCGCCTGCTGCATGCGGCGGGACAGGGCGGCGGAGTCGCCGGCCATCAGCAGCTGCGACAAGGCCTGGCCGGCACTGCCCTGGCAGCCGCCCGGGCCGCCGCTGCCCTGGCCGCCGCCGTCGGGAGGCGGGTTCTGCGGCTGCGCGGGTGCACCTGGTTTGCCCTGCGCGACCGCGCCCGTGCCGAACGAGTCGAAGCGGAAGAAGCGGTCGAAGGTCTCGTCGAAGATCGCCCGGTCGAGCAGGTTCTTCGCCAGCGTGGTGCCGAGCGCGGACTTCAGCAGCTCGCGCTCGCGCCAGCCGACGAGTTCGGTCGCGCGTGCGGCGTCGATCTGCGCGTTCAGGCTGACGTCGAGGTCGCTGCCGCGCAGCGCCTTGAAGAAGTCCTCAAGCGTGGCTTGCATGGGGCAGCTCCGCGTTCTTGCGCGCCTTGTCGAGCAGCGTCGGCAACTGCTCGGTGGCGGTGGTGATGTCCAGCTCGAACTTGAGGAACACGTTGAGCGTGTCGCGCACCATGTCCAGGCTCAGGTGCTCGGAGTTCAGCAGCAGCAGCGTCTTCGCCCAGTCGATCGTCTCGCTGACCGAGGGCTGCTTCTTCAGGTCGAGCTCGCGCACCGCCTGCACGAAGGCGACAAGTTCCTTGTTCAGCTTCTCGCTCAGCCCCGGCACGCGGCGCTCCAGGATGCGCCGCTCGACCGCCGCATCGGGGAAGGGGATGTGCAGGTGCAGGCAGCGGCGCTTGAGCGCGTCGCTCATCTCGCGCGTGTTGTTGCTGGTGAGGAAGACCAGCGGCTTGACCTTCGCGGCGATGGTGCCCAACTCGGGCACCGAGACCTGGAAGTCCGACAGCACCTCGAGCAGGAAGGCCTCGAACTCGGGGTCGGACTTGTCGACCTCGTCGATCAGCAGCACGCAGCCGCGCTCCTGGTGCAGCGCCTGGTACAGCGGCCGCGGCTCGAGGAAGTGCTCGGAGAAGAACAGGTCGTCGTGCGCGTGCAGGCGCTCGATCGACGCGGCAAGCCCCACCGTGCCCTGCATCAGCTCGGCCAGCTTGTCCTTGAGCAGCTGCGTGTAGAGCAGCTGCTTGCCGTACTTCCATTCGTACAGCGCCTTCGACTCGTCCAGGCCCTCGTAGCACTGCATGCGGATCAGCGGCACGTCGAGGATGGCGGCCATGCTCTTGGCGAGCTCGGTCTTGCCCACGCCGGCCGGCCCCTCGACGAGCACCGGCTTCTCGAGGTTGAAGGCGAGGAAGACGGCCGTGGCGAGTTGCCGGCTCGCGATGTAGTCCACGTCGGACAGGCGCGACGACACGGTGTCGACGCTCTCGAAGTGGGTGTCATGCAGCGATTTCATCGGAGTCCTTGTGTTGGAGCAGGGCCGAGCCGGCGTCGAGCTGTCGCGCCTCGCCGACCGAGCGCGCGATGCCGAGCACGGTGCGCAGGTCGGCGGCGATGCGGCGCAGGCCGTCGCCGAGGTCGTCGAGCGTGGCGGCGAAGGCTTCGAAGCCCGCCTGCCAGCGCTCGAACAGGATGCGGGCGCCGGCGTTCAGCCGGGCCAGTTCGTCGTCCGGGCCGCGCCGCTCCAGATGCCGTGCCGACTCGTCGGCCAAGGGCTGGAGCGCCGCCAGTTCGAGCTGCAATGCGCCGAGCCGGCGCGTCGCCAGCGCGGACGCCCGCGTGCCGCGCAGCCATGCCGCCAATCCGTCGAGCTCGGCCTGCATCGCGCCGCTCATCGCGGAGGCGAGCAGCGCGTCTTCGACCACGCGCACCGGGCGAGCGATGCGGGCGAAGGCCTCGCCGCGGGTGTCCAGCCGGCGTGCGTCTGCCACGGCACAGGCTTCGAGCGTCAGGCCTGCATGGCCGAGTGGCGCCAGCGCGGCGGCGGATGCCTCTTGTACGCGCAGCCCGGGCTGCCCCCGCTCGACGACGAAGGCATCGAAGCTCTTGCGGCCGGCGGACTCGCCGGTGACGGCGAGCACGACAAAGGCGTCGGCCACCGGTCCGTTGCTGACCCAGGACTTGCTGCCGTCGAGCAGCCAGCCGTCGCCGCCGTCCTCGCGGTCGCGCCGCGCGGTGCAGCGCAGGCGCTTGGGGTGGGCGCCTGCGTCGGGCTCGGAGATGGCCAGGCCGACGATGCGCTGGCCGCCGGCCATCATGCGCAGCAGCGCGCGGTGGCCCTCGGCGCGCACGTTCGGCCCGATCACGAAACGGCCGAGCATCTCGTGCAGCAGCCAGCCGAGCGCGAGGCCCAGCGAGCCGGTCTCGCGCGCGATCAGGCCGGACAGGCGCGCGATCGACGGCCAACCGGCGCGCGGGCCATGGCCGAGGTCAAAGCCCAGGCCGAGCAGGTTGCGCACCGCGAGGTGCTGCCACCAGTCGGCGGGGAACGGCCCGGCGCGATCGACCGCCGGGGCATCGCGCAGCGCATCGGCCATGCGGCGCTCGAGGCTGTCTGCAGCGTCGAGCGGGACGGCGGCGAACGCGGGTTTCATGCGTGGAATCCCAGCTGGCGCGCGGCCAGGTCGCGCATCACTTCCTCGGCGCCGCCGCCGATCGCGTTGACCTTCACCTCGCGGTAGATGCGCTCGACCTTGACGCCGCGGATGAACCCGGCGCCGCCGTGCAGCTGCACCGCCTCGCTGGCGCAGAAGGCCATCGTCTGCGTGGCCTGGTTCTTCAGCAGGCAGATCTCGCCCACCGGCGATTCGCCCTGCTCGACGCGCCAGGCCAGCAGCTCGAGCAGCGCCTGCGTGGCCTCGATGCGCATCGCCATGTCGGCGAGCTTGTGCCGCGTGACCTGCTGGTCGATCAGCCGGCCGCCGAACATCTCGCGCTGCTGCGCCCAGGCCAGCGCTTCGTCCAGGCACACGCGCGCAAAGCCGTTGGCGCCCGCGGCGAGGAAGATGCGCTCGCGGTTGAAGTTGCGCATGATCGCCTTGAAGCCCTGGTTCTCGGCACCGACCAGGTTCTCGGCCGGCACGCGCGCGCCGTCGAAGTGCAGCGTAGCGGTGTCCGAGCACAGCCAGCCCATCTTGGCCAGCGGCGTCTGCGTGAAGCCGGGCGTGCCCTTCTCGACCAGCAGCAGCGACACGCCGCCCGCCCCCGCGCCGCCGGTGCGCACGGCGACGGTGTAGAAGTCGGCGCGGATGCCCGAGGTGATGAAGGTCTTGGAGCCGTCGACGACATAGTGGTCGCCGTCGCGCCGCGCGGTGGTGCGCAGGTTGGCCACGTCCGAGCCGCCCGAAGGCTCGGTGATCGCCAGGGCGCTGATGCTGTCGCCGCGCATCACCGCGGGCAGCACCTTGCGCTTGAGGGCATCGGAGCCGACGTGGACGATCGGCGGGCAGCCGATGGTGTGCGACATCAGGCTCGCGAGCACGCCGCCGGCACCGCAACGCGCCAGCTCCTGCGTGGCGACGATGGTCATGAACAGGTCGCCGTCGTTGCCGCCCTGCTCGGCCGGAAAGCCCAGGCCGAGCAGGCCGATCTCGGCCGCCTTGCGGTACAGCTCGCGCGGGAAGGCACCCGCGGCCTCCCATTGCTCGACGTGCGGCGTGATCTCGCGCGCGACGAAGCGCCGCATCGCGTCGCGGAAGGCCACGTGGTCGGCGGAGTAGAAGGGGCTCGATGTGCTCATGCGTGTCGGTTCGGATCCGCTCACAGGTTCTCAGGCCACGGGGGCTTCGTCGGCGAGCTTGACCACGAGTGCTCGTTGCGTGAGCTGGTCGCCGACCACCGCGCCGATGCGTTCGACGGTGCCGTCGCGCCGCGCCACGAGCTGGTGCTCCATCTTCATGGCCTCCAGCACCGCGACGCGCTGGCCTTTGGCCACCCGCTCGCCCACGGCGACCAGCACGGCGAGCAGCCGGCCGTTCATCGGCGCATGCACGGCCGACTCGCCGGCGGCGTCGGCGCGCAGCGGCGGCGCGTGGGTGAGGTCGTCGATGACGCCGGTCTGGCCGTTCAGCGCGAGGTGCAGGCGCCCGCCGGCGAACACCACGGTCGCATCGGCCTGCAGGCCGTCGATGGCGATGCGCCGCTCGGCGCCGCTCGGCCCGAGCAGCTCGACGATGTGCTCGGCGCCTTGCGGGCACT
>DAORHX010000274.1:0-5299 GCA_035438245.1 Rubrivivax sp. | reverse complement strand
TCATTCGGGCCAACGCGCGCTTAAGTTCCAAACAGAACGCAACACTACACTAGCAGCGCGTCGTTCAGCCTTTCGCCGCGCCGGCGGCGTCATCGGCTGCGCCCGGCACGGTGCGCAAGATGATCTCGCGCTGCGGCTTCGGCACCTCGATGCCGGCCTCGGCCAGGCCGTTGCGGATCTTCATCGCCAGCTCGGTGCGCACGGCGATCCAGTCGCCGAAGTCCTTGGTCCAGGCGCGGATGTTGAACTGCAGTTCGCCCGGCAGCAGCGCGGTCATGATGCAGGCCGGGGCCGGCGTCGCGGCGACGCCGCTGCACGAGCGCGCGATCTCGACCAGCAGGTCCATGGTGCGCTGCGGGTCGGCCGCATAGTGTGTGCTGATGTTCAGGTCGAAGCGCCGGCGCGTGCCGTTGAGCGTCCAGTTGATCATCTTGTCGGCCAGCAGCATGCCGTTGGGCACGATCACGTCGGCGCCTTCGAAGGTGGTGACGATGGTCGCGCGCAGGCCGATCTCGCGCACCTGGCCGAGCATGCCCGCCACCTCGACCGTGTCGCCGCGCTGCAGCGGGCGCTCGAACATCAGGATCAGCCCGGCGACGAAGTTGCGCACCACGTCCTGCAGGCCGAAGCCGATGCCGACGCCGAGCGCGCCGAACACCAGCGTCAGCTGCCCGACCTGGAAGCCGGCCGCGGCCAGCGCCGCCAGCAGGCCGAGGAACAGCACCACGTAGTAGCTCAGCGAGGACACGCTGCTGCCGACGCCGCGCGGCAGCGACATCGCCGGCAGGATGTCCTCGGCCAGCACCTGGCGGATGGTCTTGGCCAGCCAGAAGGCGAGCATCGTGGCCAGCGCGAACGACACCAGGCTGCCCAGGCTCAGCGACAGCTCGCCCACCTGGAACTTGGCGGTCAGCACGCTGACGGCGAAGGCCGACACCGGCCGGTAGATGCGGAAGGCCTGCAGCGTGTACAGCAGCCAGGCGGCGATCAGCAGCACGCGGCCCACCGTCACCAGCGCCGGCGTCAGCGACGACGAATAGCGTTCGACCAGGCGCGCCACCGTCTTCCCGGCGAGCAGCACCTGCACCAGCGCCACCACCACCTTGCTGGCGGCATAGATGGCCAGCGCCGCATAGCTGCTGTCCAGCGTGGCCGACACCAGCATCGCCGACAGCGAGATGTTGCCCAGCAGGTTCGACAGCGCTGCCACCGCGAGCACGGCGCAGGCCGACCAGGCGACCAGTTGCCACGAGCCGGACTGGAAGCGGCTCTCGCCCTGTGCGCCGCCGCGCCGCGCGCGCAGCAGGTTCGCCGCCAGCGTCGCCAGCATCAGCAGGTTGATGGCCAGCAGCAGCAGCCGGTACAGCAGCGGGTTGCCGATGAGCAGCGAGACGACGACGTTGAGGAAATAGAAGATCGCGCTCAGGTAGGCCCAGGGGCCGACCAGCGTCAGCATGCGCCGGTGCAGCAGCCCGAGCACCGGGATCCAGGCCAGCAGCATCACCATCTGCTGGCGCAGGTGCGGGCCCTGCAGGCCGTAGACGACGGCGATGGCCGCCACCAGCAGCAGCCAGGCCGCCCAGGTCCGCTCCAGCGTCTGTGGCGCGTGCCCGCGCAGCTGGCCGGCGGCCTGCAGCTTGTGCGCGCGGCGCCTGAACCAGAACACCAGCGGCAGCAGCAGCGCCGCGGCGATGCCCATCGCCGGCAGCAGCCGCGCATGCGCGGCGTCGTAGTCGCGCGCGAAGGCGGTCTCGATCTCCAGGCTGCGGCGCAGGCCCACCGAGACCGGCTGCTGGGCATCGGCCTCGCGGATCGCCTGCCACAGCGGCGGCGTGTCCATGCTCACCAGCCGGCGGTCCTGCTCGGCCACCTGGCCGGCCACCAGCGCCAGCCCGCGCTGCACCTGGATCGACAGCGCATTGCTCTTGCGCCCCAGGTCGAGCAGCTGGCCCAGGGGGGCGGCCAGCGCGTCCTGTGCGCGGTCGATGTGCGCGACCATTTCGTCCGCGCGTTCGACCAGCGCCGGCGACAGATAGGGCTGCGCGCTCGTCGCCTGCCAGGCGGCGCGCCGCTGCGCCAGTTCGGCCGCGTCGTCGGATGCGGCGTTGGTCAGCCGCGTGAGCTCGGCGCGGCTTTGCGTCAGCGCACGTTCCTTCAGCTGCCAGTGCCGCTCCAGGCTTTCCAGGCGCTGGACCGACAGCTGCCCGAGGTCGTCGCGGTCGGTCAGCCCATCCAGCCGCTCCAGCGCCGCCGCCTGGCGCGACAGCTCGGCCTCGATGCGCTGCACCCTGTCGACCATCTGGATGCGCCGCTGCACCGCCAGCAGCAACTTCTCGTCGGCGTCGGCGCGCGACGGGATGTCGCCCGGCGCGATGGCCACGCTGCTGTCCTCGCTGGCGGTCTGCGCCGCGGCCGGCGCCAGCAGGCACAGCGCCAGCAGCAGCGTCAGCGACCGGCGAAAGAAGGTCTGCAGCGCTTTCAGAACAGGAAGTACCGCTGTGCCATCGGCAGGGTGGTCGCGGCCTCGCAGGTGAGCAGCACGCCGTCGGCGCGCACCTCGTAGGTCTGCGCGTCGATCTGCATCTTCGGCGTGTAGCTGTTGTGCACCATGTGGCGCTTGCTGATGCCGCGGCAGTTCTTCACCGCCGACACCGGCTTGCGCAGGCCCAGCACCTCGCGCAGTTCGTTGTCCACCGCCGCCTGGCTCAGGAAGGTCAGCGAGCCGCGCGCCACCGCGCCGCCGAAGGCACCGAACATCGGCCGCATGTGCACCGGCTGCGGCGTCGGGATGCTGGCGTTCGGATCGCCCATCGCCGCCATGGCGATGAAGCCGCCCTTCATCACCAGCGAGGGCTTGACGCCGAAGAAGGCCGGCTTCCAGAACACCAGGTCGGCCCACTTGCCGACCTCGATGCTGCCGACGTCGTGGCTCAGGCCGTTGGCGATGGCCGGGTTGATCGTGACCTTGGCGACATAGCGCTTGGCGCGGAAGTTGTCGTTGCGCGCGTTGTCCTCGGGCAGGGCGCCGCGCTGCAGCTTCATCTTGTGCGCGGTCTGCCAGGTGCGCAGCACCATCTCGCCAACGCGCCCCATCGCCTGGCTGTCGCTGCTCATCATGCTGATCGCGCCCAGATCGTGCAGCACGTCCTCGGCGGCGATGGTCTCGCGGCGGATGCGGCTTTCGGCGAAGGCCAGGTCCTCGGCGATGCTCGCGTCGAGGTGGTGGCACACCATCAGCATGTCCAGGTGCTCGTCGACCGTGTTCACCGTGAACGGCATCGTCGGGTTGGTCGACGAGGGCAGGAAGTTCGCCTCGCCGACCACGCGCAGGATGTCCGGCGCATGGCCGCCGCCGGCGCCTTCGGTGTGGAAGGCGCACAGCGTGCGGCCTTTCGTCGCGGCGATGGTGTCCTCGACGAAGCCCGATTCGTTGAGCGTGTCGCTGTGGATCGACACCTGCGTGTCGGTGGCCTCGGCCACGCTCAAGGCACAGTCGATCGCGGCCGGCGTCGTGCCCCAGTCCTCGTGCAGCTTCAGGCCCACCGCGCCGGCCTCGATCTGCTGGCGCAGCGCCTCGGGCCGGCTGGCGTTGCCCTTGCCCAGGAACGCCAGGTTCATGGCAAAGGCATCGGCGGCCTGCAGCATGCGCGCGATGTTCTCCGGCCCCGGCGTGCAGGTGGTGGCCAGCGTGCCGGTGGCCGGCCCGGTGCCGCCGCCGAGCATCGTGGTCACGCCGGAGGACAGCGCTTCGTCGATCTGCTGCGGGCAGATGTAGTGGATGTGGCTGTCGATGGCGCCGGCAGTGACGATCAAACCCTCGGCGGCGATGACCTCGGTGCCCGGGCCGATGACGATGTCCACGCCCGGCTGCACGTCGGGGTTGCCGGCCTTGCCGATGGCGCAGATGCGCGGGCCGCGCAAGCCGATGTCGGCCTTGACGATGCCCCAGTGGTCGAGGATCAGCGCATTGGTGATGACGCAATCCACCGCCTCGGCCGGGCCGGGACCGTTGACCACCTGGCTCTGGCCCATGCCGTCGCGGATGGTCTTGCCGCCGCCGAACTTGACCTCCTCGCCGTAGCCTGCGGCGCGCAGCGTGTAGTCCTGCTCGACCTCGATGATCAGGTCCGTGTCGGCCAGGCGCACGCGGTCGCCGACCGTGGGCCCGTAGATCTCGGCATAGGCGCGGCGTCCGATCCGGGCCATCACAGCTTTCCTTGTACGAGGCCGCGGAAGCCGACCGCGCGGCGCGCGCCGGCGAAGTCGACCAGTTCCACCGTGCGCTGCTGGCCCGGCTCGAAGCGCACGGCCAGGCTCGACGGAATGTTCAGCCGCATGCCGCGCGCCGCGGCGCGGTCGAACTGCAGCGCGGCGTTGGTCTCGGCGAAGTGGTAGTGCGAGCCGACCTGGATCGGCCGGTCGCCGCTGTTCTCGACCACCAGCGTCAGCGTGCGCCGGCCGGGGTTGAGCTCGTGCTCGCCGTCGTCGACCAGCAGTTCGCCGGGGCGGGCCATCATTTGCCCCGCCGCCACCACAGCGCCAGCGCGACGCCTGCGGCCAGTGCCAGCCAGCCCCAGGCATCGGTGGCATGCCAGTGCGCGCCCTCCAGGCCGTGGCCGTCGTGCGCCACGGCGCTGCCTGCGGCCAGACTCAGTGCGGCCAGAAGCCCTGTCTTCATCGTTGCGCTCGCTTTCTCGCTCAGGCGATCGGTTGGTGCACGGTCACCAGCTTGGTGCCGTCGGGGAAGGTGGCTTCGACCTGGATGTCGTGGATCATCTCGGCCACGCCGTCCATCACGTCGGCGCGTGACAGCACGGTCTTGCCTTCGCTCATCAACGCGGCCACCGTCTTGCCGTCGCGCGCGCCTTCCAGGATGGCGGCGCTGATCAAGGCCACGGCTTCCGGGTGGTTGAGCTTCAGGCCGCGCGCCTTGCGCCGCTCGGCCAGCAGTGCGGCGGTGAAGATCAGCAGCTTGTCCTTCTCGCGCGGGGTCAGTTCCATGGCGGGGTGGCATGAGGCGTCGGCGCGCCGATCTTAGGCGATGCCGCCACGCGCCGGCAAACGCGCGCGACGGCGCGCGGGGCTACTCGCCGCACAGCAGCCGCATGCGGCGCTCGGCCAGCGTGAAGGCCTCGTCGGTGTCGGCATCCAGCACCTGCTGCTTGGCCTGGTCGCAGGCGGTGGCCGCGTCGACGTCGGCCTCGGGCGGCGCGGCGGGACGAGGCCCTTCGGCACCAGCGGGTTGCGCACGATGTGCGCGTCCGGCATGTCGCGGCGGAACCAGAGCACGCTGCGCCGC
>DAORHX010000273.1:0-5311 GCA_035438245.1 Rubrivivax sp. | reverse complement strand
TCGCCGTCGACCTTGACGGTCTGGCCGCTGTACTTGCCGAACAGCACGCGGTCGCCGACCTTGACGTTCAGGACGACGAAATCGCCCTTGTCGTTGCGCTTGCCCGGGCCGACGGCCAGCACTTCACCCTGATCGGGCTTTTCGGCGGCGTTGTCCGGAATGACGATGCCGGAGGCGGTCTTGGTTTCCTGTTCCAGGCGCTTGACGATCACGCGATCGTGCAAAGGACGAAGTTTCATTGCATCTCCAAGGGGGTCGGATTGAGCACTGCCTGGGCGCGCCGGCGAAGCGGTGCGCACCAGACTGTTCTGTTAGCACTCGCATGGAACGAGTGCTAGCAGCGGAATTATAGGGATCGAGTCGCCGACTTCAAGAGCCTCGGGCGGCTGAAGTTGGCCGGGGAGCGAGTCAATGCGCCGCGTCCGGCGCCGGCGTATCGTCGGCGCCTTCCGGCGGCGTCGGCGCTGCGACGCGGTAACTCTCGCTCGCCCACGCACCCAGATCGGCGCTGCGGCAGCGCGCGCTGCAGAACGGCCGCGCCGGGTTGTCGGCGGCGTAGCGCGCCTGCTTGCCGCAGGCCGGGCAGCGCACCCAGCGTGCGCGAGGCAGTGTGTCGCCGCTCATGCGCACAAGGTCAGTTCGAATTCGGTGTCGGCGGCGCTGGGCCGCAGGCGCCCGTCCGCATCCTGCTGCATCAGCCGCACCATCGCCATCAGCCGGTGGCCGCTGATCTCGGGCACCAGCGTGCTGCCGTCCTGCAGGCGAACGCGCATCAGGTGGTAGCTGCGCCCGGGCGGCAGGCTCTGCTGGAACTGGCCACCACTGGCCACCACGCGCTGCGGCGCGCCGCTGTCGCGCAGCAGGCTCAAGAGCACGTGCAGCGCTTCGGCCAGCGGCATCAGGCTCGTGGTCCAGCGTGTCAGGTCGGCGCGCCGCCGGTCGGCCGGCTGCTGTTGCCAGGCGTAGTAGCCCGGCAGGTCGAATTCGCAGGTGCCACCGGGGATGCTGATGCGGCTGCGGATGCTCATCAGCCAGTCGTTGGTGGTCAGCGCGTGTCCGGCCTTGCCGGGCAGCTGGTTGAGGCCGTCGAAAGCATGGTCGATGCGGGCGACGATGTCGTCCAGCGCCGCCTCGGAAATCTGCGGGTTGCCGCGGTAGCCCTGCAGCACGGCGCGATGGCGCTCGAGTTCCTTCAGCAGATCGGACTTCAGGTCGGCGCGCGATGCGACGTCCATGATCTCGAACACCGTGACCAGCGCGAAGTGGTGATCCACCGCCGTCTCGCGCGGCAACAGCTGGCCCAGGCGGTCGAACAGGTATTCAAGGCGAAGCATCGTGCGGATGCTTTCGTTGAACGGATACTCGTACAGGACCAAGGCCGAGATCTTTCGCAATCGCTGCAGGCAAGGCCCGATTGGAGCCGCCGGCGCGCCGATTGTTTCACAGCGATGCCTGCGAACTTCGGGGTAGGGCGTTCCAGTGCCGCCACAGCGCCTGCACCTGCGCTTGCAGCGCGGCGGTCGACAGGCCGTCGTTGAAGATCACTGCATCGGCGATGGCGCGGCGGGCGCTGCGCGACACCTGTTGCGCGATCACGCGTCGCACCTGGTCGGCGGACCAGCCGGAGCGCTGCATCACGCGCTCGACCTGCGTGTCCTCGGCACAGTCGACGACCAGCAGCCGTTCGACGCGCCGGCGCCAGGCGCTGCCGGCCGTGAGCAGCGGTACGTCGAAGATCACCGGCCGGCCCGCTGCGAGCAGCGCCTGGCGCTCGGCTTCGGTGCCGATCAGCGGATGCAGCACGCCCTCGAGCCGCTGCCGTGCCGCTGCGTCGCCGAAGGCCAGCGTGCGCATGCGGGCCCGGTCCATCGCGCCGTCGGCGCCGATGATGTCGGTGCCGAAGGCGTCGGCCAAGGCGGGGAGCGCTGCGCCGCCGGGTGCGGTCAGCGCGTGCGCGATCGCATCGGTGTCGACCAGCACGCCGCCGCACGCGACCAGCATCGATGCCACCGTGCTCTTGCCGCTGCCGATGCCGCCGGTCAGGCCGATGGACAGTGGCTTCAGAGCGTCGGAAACCACAGCCGGGTCAGCGTCTGGCCGAAGAACAGTGCGGCGATGCCGCCGCCGACCAGGTACGGGCCGAAGGGGATCGGCACTTCGCGCCTGTGGCCGCCGAAGGCGATGAGGCCGATGCCGACCACCGCGCCCACGGCCGAGGCGAGCAAGACGATCGACGGCAGCAGCTGCCAGCCGAGCAGTGCGCCCAGGCCGGCCAGCAGCTTGAAATCGCCTTCGCCCATGCCTTCGACGCCGCGCAGCTTCTTGTAGCTATAGGCCAGTAGCCACAGCGAACCATAGCCGGCCAGCGCGCCCCAGGCCGACGCTTCGAGCGTGGTGCCGGTCCAGCCCAGGCCGGCGCCGAGCAGCCCCAGGCCGATCAGCGGCAGCGTCAGGTCGTCGGGAAGGTAGGTGGTGTCCAGGTCGATCAATGCCATCGCCAACATCAGCGCCACGGCCGCGCACCACAGCAGCGTCTGCGGCTGCGCACCGAACTTCCAGCCGCAGGCGGCGAACAGCAGCCCGGTGGCCAGCTCCACCAGCGGATAGCGTTTGGAGATCGCGCCGCCGCAGGCCGCGCAGCGGCCCTTGAGCCGCAGCCAGCCCACGAGCGGCAGGTTCTCGTGCCAGCGCAACACGTGAGCGCAGTTCGGGCAGCGTGACCGCGGACGCGCCAGTCCCAGCGCGGGCAAGGCCTGCAGCGTATCGGCGATGGCTTTCGCGGCCTGGCCGAAGGCCGCCGGTGGCGCGCCGTTGCGGCCGCTGACGCGCTGCCAGGCATCGGCATCGCCGAGTTGGTTCTCGGCCACGTCCAGCCACCACTCGCGTTCCAGCAGCTTCGGCAGCCGGTGCGCGACGACGTTGAGGAAGCTGCCGACACACAGGCCCAGCAGCGCCAGCGCCAGTGGCGAGAACCAGAGCTCCTGCGCCATGCCGGCGCTCAGACCACCGCGCCCAGCTTGAAGATCGGCAGATACATCGACACGACGATGCCGCCGATCAGCACGCCGAGGATGACGATGATGAACGGCTCCATCAGGCTGGACAGGCCCTTGACCATCTCGTCGACCTCGTCCTCGTAGAACTCGGCGCACTTGGCCAGCATGTGGTCCAGCGATCCGGACTCCTCGCCGATGGACGCCATCTGCAGCACCATCGTCGGGAACACGCCGGTGCTCGTCATCGCGGTGGTCAGCGCCGAGCCGGTGGAGACGTCCTTCTGGATCTGCGTGGTGGCCTGCTTGTAGACCGCGTTGCCGGAGGCGCCACCCACGGAATCGAGCGCCTCGACCAGCGGCACGCCGGCGGCGAACATCGTCGACAGCGTGCGCGTCCAGCGGGCAACCACCGACTTGTGGATCAGGTCACCGAAGATCGGCAGCTTCAGCAGCAGCCGATCCATCGTCATCTGCATCTTCTCCGAGCGCTTCCACGATTCGAAGAAGAAGTACAGGCCGCCGAACAGCAACCCGAAGATCGCCCACCAGTAGGCGACGAAGAATTCCGACATCGCGATCACCAGCAGCGTCGGTGCAGGCAGGTCGGCGCCGAAGGAGCTGAACACCTCCTTGAACGCCGGAATCACGAAGATCATGATCACCGTCAGCACGACGAAGGCGACGACGATCACCGCCACCGGGTACATCAGCGCCGACTTGATCTTGCTCTTGATGGCGAGCGTCTTCTCCTGGTAGATCGCCAGGCGCTCGAGCAGCGCTTCCAGGATGCCGCCGGCCTCGCCGGCCTCGACCAGGTTGCAGTACAGCGCGTCGAACTGCATCGGGTGCTTGCGGAACGCCGACGACAGGCTGGTGCCGGTCTCGACGTCGCTGCGGATCTCGTTGAGCAGACGCGTCAGGCGCGGGTTCGGGCTGCCGCGCGCGACGATGTCGAAAGCCTGCAGCAGCGGCACGCCGGCCTTCATCATCGTCGCCAGCTGGCGCGTGAAGATGGCAATGTCCTTCTGCTTGATCGCCTTGCCGCCGCTGGTGCGGCGCTTCTTCACCTTGGTGATCAGGATGCCCTGGCGACGCAGGCTGGCGTTGACCACGGCCTCGCCGCCGGCGCGAATCTCGCCGCGCACCAGCTTGCCGTTCTTGTCCTTGCCTTCCCACTCGAAGATCGAGTCCTTGGTCCTGGCTGCTACTGCAGTTGCCATCGTGTCTCCGGTGCGAGCCTGTTCAAGCGGCGCGGATCGTCATTCGTTGGTGACCGAGATGACTTCCTCGAGCGTCGTCGCGCCGACGCGGACCTTCACCAGCCCCGCCTGCCGCAGATCGCGCACGCCGTCCTTCTGTGCCTGAGTGGCGATGTCCATCGAGGTGCCTTCCGCCAGGATGATGCGCTGAATGGCTTCGGTCACCGGCATCACCTGATAAAGGCCGACCCGGCCCTTGTAGCCGTTGTTACACGCCTGACACCCGACGGCCCGGTAGGGCTTCCAGCTGCCGTCCAGATCGGTCTCGGCGAATCCGGCGCGCAACAACGCCTCGCGAGGATAGTCGGCCGGGGACTTGCAGTTCTCGCACAGGCGGCGCGCCAGGCGCTGCGCCGTGATCAGCAGCACGCTCGCCGCGATGTTGAACGGCGCGACGCCCATGTTCAGCAGCCGCGTCAGCGTCGTCGGCGCGTCGTTGGTGTGCAGCGTGGACATCACCATGTGGCCGGTCTGGGCCGCCTTGATGGCGATGTCGGCGGTCTCCAGATCGCGGATCTCGCCGACCATGACGATGTCCGGATCCTGCCGCAGGAAGGACTTCAGCGCCGCGGCGAAGGTCAGCCCGGCCTTGTCGTTGACATTGACCTGGTTGACGCCCGGCAGGTTGATTTCCGCCGGGTCCTCGACCGTGCAGATGTTCACGCCCGGCTGGTTCAGCAGGTTCAGGCAGGTGTACAGCGACACCGTCTTGCCGCTGCCCGTCGGACCGGTGACGAGCACCATGCCGTAGGGCCGGTGGATGACCTGCAACAGCCGTTCGCGCTCGATCTTCTCGTAGCCCAGGGCTTCGATGCCGAGCTTGGCGCTGGACGGGTCGAGGATGCGGATGACGATCTTCTCGCCGAACAGCGTCGGCAGCGTGCTGATGCGGAAATCGATCGCCTTGTTGCCGAACTTCAGCTTCAGCCGCCCGTCCTGCGGCACGCGCTTCTCGGCGATGTCCATGCGCGAGATGACCTTGATGCGCGAGGCGAGCTTGTCCTTGATGGCGATCGGCGGCTGCGTGATCTCGCGCAGTTCGCCGTCGATGCGGAA
>DAORHX010000272.1:0-5332 GCA_035438245.1 Rubrivivax sp. | reverse complement strand
TGCCGGTTCGCAGCGCGTGGTCGATGCTGTCCAGGCTCGTGTAGGGCGCACCGATCTCCGCGCTCACGTCGTCGGCGATCAGGTTCAGGATGTCGGCCACGCCACGATCCACCGAATGACTGCGCTTATGCGACAGCTTCATGCCCTTGGCCAGGAGCCAGTCGAAGGTGCGCGAGCCCGGGTCGATCACCAGGCTCTGTTCGTCCTGCATCGCCAGCACGCGATCATGTTGGTCCGCATAGTCGATCAGCGCACCGTGCGGCTGGGCCATGGCCAGTGCCTTGCGCACCTGCACCGTCTTGCCACCGCCGACGTCGTGCCGTCCCGTCATCAGCTTCTCGAGCGCCGCCTTGTCGGCAGCGAAGGTCGCCACGGGCAGGCCAACCACGAGCAGGTCGATGCACTCCACCTTCATCGAGCGCAGGGCGCCGCGCGCCAGCGCCAGGTACTCCGGCGTATCGATGTAGCGGTTGTGAATCTGCGTTGCGCGGAAGCCGTCGCCCGCGAGGGCGACGTCCGGACCGACCTCGTAGAACACGCTCTTGATGGGGATCGCGAAAGTCCGCCGGCGCTCCGCACCCAGCGATGCCGAGGGGTCACGCGTGCTGAGGCACGCGAGCGACGGAAAGCTGGCGCAGCGGATGTCGCTACCGCTACCACCGGCAGTGAATTTGGTGTAGCCGAAGCCGACATCGATGGCCCTGACGTCTGCTGTCATGGAAATCCTCCGAACGATCAATGAACCCTCCGAGCATCGACCTGTCGATGCTTCGCCTCCATGCGGAACTCGGCCCATTCGGACGGGCTTTCGCGATCGGGTCGCTCCTGAGGGCGACCGCGGTCGAACGCTGGTCTCGCTGCCACTCGACTTCTCGACGCCCTTCCATGTGCTTCCGCAAGTCGCTCCACGGTCGCACTTGATCGTCGTTCGTCAAGGGCTCCCGTCGCGCCTCGATCCGACGCGCCGCGCCGCGTGGGTCGGTTCGGAGACAGAGGTAGGCAAAAGGCCTGTCAACCCCTCTTGCGCGACGTGCATCCCGCGCTCACGGCGCGCTCATCGGCACATTTAGCGCTTGAAATCGCTCGCGCCCTACCGCATGATTCGCACGCGTCAAGCCGGTAGCTTCCACACCGGGCGCAGTGCTCAGTCGCCGCGTCGAAGGAAGCCCATCCAGTTCGGTGACCTCGGTCACCGCGGGCCCCGAGCCCCGGATCCACGCGGACTTCGATCCGCAAGTTCACCGCTTCAGCCAACCATGTGCCCTCCGAGGCCATGGACCGCGGCGTGCCTTCGGGCAGCCGCCTTGTTTTCCAGACATTCCAGCATCACGCGCCGCGACCGCCCTTGAGCGAGTCGCGACCCGCTTCCACCGGCTCGACCGGTGCTGCGGGACCTGGCGTGAACGGATCGCCCACCGCGTTGGCTGCGGTGGCGCTACTCGGTCCGGCTGGAATCTCCGCATGCGGCCCCTCGATGGGCCGCTGTACGGGTGACGCCCGCACACCTGCCGCGCGCGCCTTCGGCCTCAAGGCCGAGCCGGCGTCGCGGTCCGCCCCGAGCGGACAGCCACGCGTGTACGCAGCGTGCGCAAGGCGATCACTTTTACGACCAGCCTGGACGGCGCTGCCGTCCGAACCGTGGCGACTGTTGCGATCCCTTCATCAACCGTCACTCGGAGGTCCCATGTCCCGTACCGATCCACCCCCTGTCGAGCTCGACACCCTGCCGCTGCAGCCGCAGCGCTGCATGCATGTGCTGGCGCTGATCCTGCGCCGGCACAACTGGGAACATGCCGTCAAGGACAAGGGGGTCGGCCATCGCACCGCGCAGGCGCGCGGCCGGCTGTGCGTGTGGGTGTTCCGCTTCCTGCGCGACAACCCGGTCAAGGCCTTCAAGCTCGACCCGCGTTCCTTCAGCGGGCGGCATGCCGACTTCGTGCTGGCGCACTGGCGCGCCGAGGCCAAGGCGGGCCGCCTGGCACCGGCCACGATCCCGACCTACTACTCGCACCTCAAGACCTTCACCGGCTGGATCGGCAAGCCGAAGCTGCTGAAGCCGATCCAGGCCTACTTCGACGATCCTGCGCTCTACCGGCGCAGCGGCGTGACGACCGAGGACAAGTCCTGGCGTGCCGCGGGTATCGATGTCGCTGCCGTCGTCCGCGATGTCGAGGCCTACGACGTGCATGCGGCGGCGTGCCTGTGGCTGATGCTCGCCTTCGGGCTGCGCTTCAAGGAGAGCCTGATGCTGCGCCCGCACGTCGACGTGGTGACGGCGCGTCAGGCCGCGGGCAAGTCAGCAGCAGATCGAGAAGGTGCGGACGCAGCCGACGAGTACCTCGATACCCACCGCGGCACGAAGGGCGGCCGGCAGCGCTACCTCCCGATCGACGACGCCTTGTGCCGCCACGCCCTCACCTACGCCCAGCACGTGGCCAAGGGGCCCCAGGGCAGCGTCAGCAATCCGAACCTGACGCTGCTTCAGGCCATGCGTCGGCTGCGTTACGTGATGGAGCGCTTCGGCATCACGAAGCGCGACCTGCACGTGGTCCCCCACGGGCTGCGCCACCAGTTCGCGGCCGACCGCTACTCCACGGCAACCGGTCACCCGCCGCCGGTGGCGGGTGGCCCGGCCGTTGCCGATGCCGTGGATGCCGCTGCGCGGCGCAGTGTGGCCGCCCTGCTGGGCCACGGCAGGATCCAGATCACCAACGCCTATTTAAGTCAGGCCACCGCCATGCACAGCAGGCCGTCCGAGCGGAGCGGGCCGCCCGCCGCCGCGAATGGCCCGCCCAGCGCATGAGGAACGGCTTATGCATTGCCAGCGCAATCATTCGACCTGATCGGCGTCAACCTGCTCGTACTCCCCGCCGTCCTCGCCCCCACCGGCCGTTGCCGCCTGCACCGTTTGCACTCCTGCGCTCCCACCCGCCGGTGCCTCCGTGCGCAGGCAACGTGGAAGCCAGCCGCTTTTGGCCAGCTGCTGCTCCGCACCCGCCGCGGCCCCTTCCTTCTTCAGCCCGGCCAGCGTTGCGGCGGCATTGGCACCGGCGGCTTCGGTCACCGCGGCGAGCGTCGTCGCCTTCGACACGTGGTTGAAGTACGAGGCCGCACCAGCTTTCCACCAGCGCCGCATGTCGAGTGCGAGCGCCCGGGCCAGCGCGTCCGTGCTTTGGCGCTCTCGCTCAACGCCGTCGACGCCCGTGACACTGGCGGCCACGAGGAAGGTCAACAGCTCGACCACGGTGGCGCGCTCCTGTGACAGTAGCCATGGCAGCAGCGATGCGCCATCGTCGGGGAGGCGCGCGATCCACTCCGTGCGCGCCTGCTCCATCAGCTTCCAGGCCTCGGCATCGACCATGTCCGCGCACTCGCGCCGCAGCGCGTCGTGTGTTTCGCTCGCGCTCACCGTCAGCCCCTCGTCGCCGCCCCGATAGCGCCGGAAGCCGTCCCGGAGCAGCTTGCCGGCCAGCTGTGCCGTGACCGCCGCCAGGGCCACGTCGGGCCGCAGTAGCAGTTCGGCCTGGATCGCCGCGACGCGGTGCGCCGTCAGGCTGCGCATCAGCTTTTCGGAGTGGGCGGCGCGGGTCCCGCCCTTGGGCAGGCTCACCAGAGCAGAACCGGCCTCGGTCTCGCGAGGGGCGGACTGCCTTGCAGCCTGCACCAGCGCATCCCGATCCGCCGGCCGGACCAGCCCGCGCTTGACTTCGACCGCGCCGCTGCGTCCCACGAACACCACGCAACCGGCCTGCGCCACCAGCTCCGGCGGGAAGACCGTGAGCGCATCTTCGAGGGCGTCCAGTTCGCCCTGCAACCGATCCTCTTCCGTCTCCAGCAGCGTGGACTCGTTCTCGTCGCCGTCTTCGTCCGACAACGCCTCCATGCGCGCATGCAGCGATTCGAGATCGGTTTCGAGCTGCGCTTGGCGCGCAGCCTCTTCTTCATTCGGCACGCGTCGCGTACGGCGCACTTCGCCGTGCCGCACGTAGTCTTCGTAGACATAGCGCGCCCGCACGTCGACCCACTTCCAGCCTTCGGTGGCGACCTCGCGGGCCGGCTCCTGCAGCTTGTCCAGGGCCAGCCGTTCGAGCAGCGCCGCGTCCTGCAGGTAGACCTTGCCCTCGTCGCTGAACAGGTCGCGCCGTACCGGGCCGCCTGCGGCTTCGTACACAGGCACGGTGACGAAGATCGCCAGCCCATCGCGATCCGATTCGACCTCGCCCCGCGTCACAATGCGGCGCAGCTGTTCCGCGCTGCGGTTCCATTCGGGCAGCCGCTGCCAGAGTTCCGCTTGCCGCGCCGGATCGTCGATCGAGGCCAGCACCATCAGGCAATCCAGACCGATCCCGCCTTCCCGAAACAGCGCCAGCAGCACGGGTGACACGGCGGCCAGCTTGAGCCGGCGCTTGACGACCTGCGGCGTGACGCCGAAGACAGCAGCTACGTCCTCGACCGAGCGGCCGGCGTCGATGAGCCGGGCGAAGGCCGTGAACTCGTCCGCCGGATTCAACGCCGCGCGCTCGACGTTTTCGATCAGGCTGGCCATCAACGCCTGCTCGGCCGACACCGCGAGCACCGGCACTGGCTGGTTCTCGGGCCAGCGGCCCTGCTCCACCAGCAGCGCCATCGCCCGCAGGCGGCGCCCGCCGGCGCACACCTCGTGCACGCCGCGCGCACCGCGCACCACGACCAGGTTGTGCAGCAGTCCCGCGGCTTCGATGGACGCCGCCAGTTCGCCCAGCGGCATCGATGCCGCGGGGTCTTCTTGGCGCACCTGGTAGTTCGGCGAGATCACCAGCTTGTTGAAGGGCACGAAAGTACGAGGCGACGCCGCGATCACGGCGTCGAGTTCCGGCTTGGAGAGTTTCATGAAGGGCTCCTGAATGAAGGCGGGCGCCACATCGGCCCGCGCAATCAGGTTCCCATGAGGCGGCGCGCCATCAAGTGCCGGGCGCAGCGGCAGGGTCCGCCGCTTTTCGCCACCGCAGTGCACCGCAAATGGCGGCCCTTCACCGTGGCGACCGTCGACGCCGTGGTTCAAGACCCTCCCCTTCGCGCACAGTGCGACGGCTACCCGCAGGCATTGAGCCTGCCCCGCCGCGGTGCTGCGTTTCGTGCAGGCCGCGTCCGATTCGTCGGCGTCGCGGTCGATACCCGCCTCTCCTGTTCCCGCCACCACCGCCTGCGCACCGGATCCGGTGCCGCACAGGCCCGCCGCAGCTGAATGAATCGCCGCCTCGTGCGGCCCGAGCCTGCCAATCGCTGCGCCCACGCACGCGCTTGGCCATCCATCCACCCTGACGGGGAAGCACTTCCCCGCGGGGCAGGTGCG
>DAORHX010000271.1:0-5342 GCA_035438245.1 Rubrivivax sp. | reverse complement strand
CAGGTACAGGGCGCGGCGGATGTCGAATGCAGCGATGCCGGCCTGGTGCTGGGCGCCGGTGTCACGCTGGCACGGCTGGCCGAAGATCCGCAGCTCGCGCGCGGCTACGTCGCCCTGAGCCAGGCCGCGCAAGCCGCCGCCGGCCCCGGCCACCGCAGCGTCGCCACGCTGGGCGGCAACCTGTGCCTGGACACGCGCTGCGTGTTCTACAACCAGAGCGCGTGGTGGCGCGAGGCGAACGGCTATTGCCTGAAGCGCGGCGGCAGCCGCTGCCATGTCGCGCCACAGGGCGAACGCTGCCACGCCGCGTTCAGCGGCGACCTGGCGCCGGCATTGATCGCGCTGGATGCGCAGGCCGAATGGCTGTCGCCTCGCGGCACGCGCCGGCTGCCGCTGGCCGACTGCTATCGCGACGACGGCGCCGCACACCTGGCGATCGAACGCGACGAGGTGCTGGTGCGCGTGCACGTGCCGGCGCCCTGGCCCGGCACCGTCAGCGGCTACCGGAAGGCGCGCGTGCGTGGCGCGATGGACTTCCCGCTGGCCGGCGTGGCGATCGCGCTGCGCATCGAAGCCGGCACGGTGGCCGCGTTGCGCGTCGCGCTCAGCGGCACCAACGCGCATCCGCTGTGGCTGCAGGGCACCGATGCCTTGCTCGGCCGGCCGGTCGACGAAGCCGCGCTGGCGGCGCTGGGCAAGCGGGTACAACAGCAGGTCAGCCCGATGCGCACCACGGCGACGCCGTCGAACTACCGCCGGCTGGTGGCCGCCGCGCACGCGCAGCGGCTGCTGCACGAACTGGCCGACGCGCGATGAATGCCGCAGCGCTGCTGCTGGCCGCTGCCGACGCACGCCGCTGCGCGCTGGTGTGCCACGGCGGCGAGAGCCTGGACTACGGCGAGCTGCGCGATCGTGTCGCGCGCACCGCCGCCTGCTGGCGCGCGCACGGCGTGAGGCCCGGCGACCGTGTCGCCATCAAGCTGCCCGATGGCCCCGACTGGGTGGTCGCCTTCCTCGGCACGATCTGGTGCGGCGCGGTCGCGGTCGGCATCAATCCGCAGGCGCCGGCCGCCGACTGGGGCTACATCCTCGGCGAAAGCGACTTCGGGCTGATCGTCGCCGACAGCGATGCCGATACGCCCGAGCCGTGGCGCGCGCGTGTGCTGCGCCGCCAGGACTGGCGCGCCGCGACGCCGCGCTGTGCGCCGCTGCAAGCGCAACGCATGGACGACGCGGCGCCGGCGATGTGGTGCCATTCGTCCGGCACCTCGGGCAAGCCGAAGGCGGTGGTGCATGCCCACCGTTTCGCACGGCGCATCGAGCAGGTGTCCAGCGACGGTCTGGGGCTCGTCGCCGGCGACCGGCTGTTCGCCAGCTCCAGGCTGTTCTTCTCGTACCCGCAGACCAACGCGCTGTTCGCCGGCCTGAAGCTCGGCGCGACGGTGGTGCTCGACCCGCAATGGCCGGCGGCGGCCAGCGTCGCGGCGACGGTCGCGGCCGAGCGGCCGAGCGTGCTCTTCAGCGTGCCCTCGCTGTACCGCAACCTGCTGCACGCCGGGCTGGCGCCGGGCATCGCTGCCGCCGGCGTGCGCCTGTGCGTATCGGCCGGCGAAGCGCTGCCGGCCAGCCTGCGCGAGGCCTGGGCGCAGCAGACCGGGATGCAGATCGTCAACGGCTACGGCGCATCGGAGACGCTGGTGCTGGTGATGCTCGACCGCGGCGACGGCGCCGGCTTCGTGCCCTCGCCCGGCATCGCCATCGAGCCCGCGAGCGCGGTGGCCGCAGGCCAGCCGACACGGCTGCTGATCCGCGCACCGACGCTGGCCAGCGGCTACTACGACCGGCCGCAGGCGCAGAGCGAACACTTCCGCGACGGCGCGTTCTGCCCGGCCGACCTGTTCGCCGGCGAACCCGGCGGCGGCTGGCGCTTCGCCGGCCGTGAGGATTCGCTGGTGAAGATCCACGGCCGCTGGGTCAATCTGGTCGAACTCGAGGAGCGGCTCGCACGCCAGGCGCCGGGCCTGGCCGAAGGTGCGGCGGTGTGCGTGCCCGACGCCGACGGGGTCGACGCGGTGGCCTTCTTCTTCGTCGCCGGCGACGGCGCCGCGGTCGAAGCGGCCTTGCGCGCCAGCACCGAGGCGATGCCGCCGCACCAGCGGCCACGCTGGCTGCACCGCATCGACGCGCTGCCGCGCACCGCCACCGGCAAGCTGCTGCGGCGCCGGCTGCAGGATCTGCACCTGGCGATCGGCTGAAGCCACGATGGACACGTTGGTGCGCAGCGAATGCATCGGCCGCGTGCTGGTGGCGACGCTGGCACGCCCGCCGGTCAATGCGCTGGACGACCGGCTGATCGCCGCGCTCGACGCCGTGCTCGACCGCGCGATCGGGGACGACTCGATCGCCGTGTTGCAACTGCGCAGCGACGAACGTGCGTTCAGCGCCGGCGCCGACCTGGCGCTGATCGAGACCTGCTTCGCCACCGCGCAGGGCCCCGACTGGATGACCGAGGTGGTGCGCGAGATGCAGCGGCTGTATTGGCGGCTGGAATCGGCGCCGCTGGTGACGCTGGCCGAGATCGGCACGCTGGCGCTCGGCGGCGGGCTCGAACTGGCGCTGGCCTGCGATCTGCGCGTGGCCGCGCTGGAAGCCCGGCTCGGCCTGCCCGAAGCGCGCCTCGGCCTGCTGCCCGGCGCCGGCGGCACGCAACGGCTGACGCGGCTGTGCGGCCCAGGGCTGGCCAAGCGGCTGATCCTCGGCGCCGAGCTGATCGACGGCGCCACGGCCGAACGGCTGGGGCTGGTGCAGTGGGCGGTGCCGCGCGCGCAGTTGGCGCCGCATGCCGCCGAGATCGCGCGTTGCTATGCCGAGATGCCGAAGGCCGCGCTCGCGGCCAACAAGCGCTGCATCGCCGCGGCCACCGACCCCGACCGCGACGGTTATGCCGACGAGCTGACCGAGACGCGCCGGCTCTACGACCACCCCGACACGCGCGCGAAGGTGTCGGACTTCCTCGCCCGGCGCGCGCACTGACCCAAACCCTGCCACACGAAAGGACCGCCATGAATCTCGACAACCAGATCGCCGTCGTCACCGGCGCGGCATCGGGCATCGGCCTCGCCACCGCACAGGTGCTGGCCCAGGCCGGCGCGCAGGTGATCGTCGCCGACATCGCCGCCGAGGCCGGCGAAGCCAGCGCCGCCGCGATCCGTGCGCTGGGCCGCCAGGCCACGTACCTGCCGGTGGACATGACCGACACCGCGTCGATCCTGGCGTTCGCGCAGCATGTGCAGGCGCAGTTCGGCGCGGTCGACGTGCTCGTCAATGGCGCCGGCTGGGGGCGCACCGCGCCCTTCGTCGACGGCACGCCCGAGTTCTGGGCCAAGCTGGTGGCGCTGAACTTCGTCGGCCCGATGACGCTGACCAAGGCGCTGCTGCCGGCGATGATGGAGCGCGCGCGCGGCAAGATCGTCAACATCGCCAGCGATGCCGGCCGCGTCGGCAGCCTCGGCGAGACCGTCTATGCCGGCACCAAGGGCGCGCTGATCGCCTTCACGAAGTCGCTGGCGCGCGAGACCGCGCGCTACGGCATCACCGTCAACTGCGTCTGCCCCGGACCGACCGACACGCCGCTGATGGCCGCGGTGCCCGACAAGGTGAAGGACGCGCTGGTCAAGGCGATCCCGCTGCGCCGCCTGGGCAGGCCCGAGGAAGTGGCCGCCGCGGTGGCGTTCTTCGCCGGACCGGGTTCGGCCTACGTCACCGGCCAGGTGCTCAGCGTCAGCGGCGGGCTGACGATGGTCGGGTGAGGCGCCACGTGGACTACAGCCTCGCCGAATTCCTGGCGCACGCGCTGGCGCTCGAGAACGAGGCCGCCGAACGCTATCTCGAGCTGGCCGACATGATGGAAGCACATCGCAACGACGCCGTGTCGGCGCTGTTCCGCGACATGGTGCGCTTCTCGCGTCTGCATCACGACTCGATCGCCCAGCGCGCGCGCGGCATCGAACTGCCCGCGCTGCGCTCGTGGCAGTACCGCTGGACACAGCCCCCCGAGGCCGGCGGCGACGAGGCCTTCGACTACACGCTGGATGCGTACGGCGCGCTGCGCTATGCGCGCGAGAACGAGGAACGCGCGCTCGACTACTACAGCCAGGTGGGTCGCGGCTCCAGCGACGCCGAGGTCAAGCGCCTGGCTGCCGAATTCGCCGCCGAGGAAAGCGAGCATGTCGAGGCGCTGGAGGACTGGCTGGCGCGCACGCCGCGTCCTTCCTCGACCTTCGACGCCGACCCGCAGCGGCCGGGAGAGCGTTGACAGGCCATGCGCGGGCACCGGCTTCGTTCACTCGCACAGGCGCCGGATGTCCTCGGGCACGGCAATGGCGTGGAGGCGGCGGCGGTCCTGCGTGTCGCGCACGCAGAACACGCGTGTCTCGGTGCTTTCGCAGATCAGTTCGTCGTCGCGCGTCACCGTGTGCTTCTGCAGGAAGACCTTGGCGCGCCATTCGATGACCTGCGTGCGGATGGCGAGGCGCTCGCCATAGGTCGCGCTCTTGACGAAGCGCGCGTGGTGTTCGAGCAGCGGCGTGCCGATGATGCCGGTGCTGTGCTCGAGCACGTGCCACGGCGGCACGCCGCAGCTCATGAAGAAGTGCAACGACGACGCGTCCATCCAGCGGTGGTAACGCGGGAAGAACACGATACCCGCCGGGTCGCAGTCGCCGAAGCGGATCTCGACGTTCATCGTGGTGGTCTTGCTCATGCGGTGTCGGGTAGCGGCGAGGGCGGCGGCGAATTCTATGGGGCACGGGAGCCGCGCGGTGGCCGCCACTGAAGCGCAACCGCGGCGCTGGCAGGACGCGTCGGGCGAACACATCGACGTGCGCGGCCTGCCGCGGCCGCAGCCGCTGGTGGCGATCCTGCGCCTGCTGCGCGATCTGCCCGACGACGCCGTGCTGTTCGTGCACCACGACCGCGACCCGCTCGCGCTGTACCCCGAGCTGGCCGAGATCGGCTGGGGCGCGACCGCGCTGCCCGCCGAACCCGGGCGCGTGCTGCTGCGACTCGAGCGGCTGCGATGAAGCGTGGCGGCACCTTCCTCGCGGGAGCAACCAGCCGGCTGCTGCCGATGTCGGTGCCGTTTCGCTTCTTCGCCGCGGCCACCGGCTTCCATGGCCTGGCCTGGCTGGCGCTGCTGGTCGCGGCGCCCGACGTACCGCGCTTCGCCGGCGGGCTCGGCTGGCCGCTGGCGGCGTTGCACCTGCTGACCCTGGGCGTGCTGGTCATGACCGTGCTCGGCGCGAGCCTGCAGCTGCTGCCGGTGGCCACGCGCCAGGCGGTGC
>DAORHX010000270.1:0-5364 GCA_035438245.1 Rubrivivax sp. | reverse complement strand
TGTCGGGCGGCGTCGGCATCGGCGGCGTGCTCGAGCCGCTGCAGGCCAACCCGACGATCATCGAGGACAACTGCTTCATCGGTGCGCGCTCCGAGGTCGTCGAAGGCGTGATCGTCGAGGAGAACTCGGTCATCAGCATGGGCGTGTTCATCGGCCAGAGCACCAAGATCTACGACCGCGCCAGCGGCGAAGTGCACTACGGCCGCGTGCCGGCGGGCTCGGTGGTGGTCAGCGGCTCGCTGCCGGCGGCCGACGGCAGCCACAGCCTGTATTGCGCGGTGATCGTCAAGCGCGTGACCGCATCGACGCGGGCGAAGACGAGCATCAACGAACTGTTGCGAACCTGAGAAGGAAGTTGCGGATGAGTGCAGGCAACATGGAGCGTGTCTTGCGGCTGATGGCCGACAAGAGCGCCTCGGACGTCTACCTGTCGGCCAACACGCCGATCCTGATCCGCATCAACGGCCAGATCCTGCAGCTGTCGGACCAGGTGCTGGCGCCGCAGCAGATCCGCCAGCTGCTCGGCGAACTGCTGACGCCGCAGCAGTTCGAGGAGTTCGACGACACCGGCGAGCTGAACCTGGCGATCGGCCTGCCCGGCATCGGCAGCTTCCGCATGTCGGCCTTCCGCCAGCGCGGCACGATGGCCGCGGTGTTCCGCTGCATCCCGTTCGACATTCCGGCGCTGGACACGCTCGGGCTGCCGCCGCTGCTGTCGACGCTGGTGCTGGAAAAGCGCGGGCTGATCCTGATGGTCGGCGCCACCGGCACCGGCAAGAGCACGACGCTGGCAGCGATGCTCGAATGGCGCAACCAGCAGGCGACCGGCCACATCCTGACGATCGAGGACCCGATCGAGTTCCTGTTCAGCAACAAGAAGTCGGTCGTCAACCAGCGCGAGGTCGGCCGCGACTGCGAGTCGCTGCAGATCGCGCTGAAGAACGCGCTGCGGCAGGCGCCGGACTGCATCCTGATCGGCGAGATCCGCGATCGCGAGACGATGACCTCGGCCATTTCGTATGCGCTGTCCGGCCACCTGGTGCTGGCCACGCTGCACGCGAACAACAGCTATCACGCGCTCGGCCGCATCCTGTCGTTCTATCCGCCGGAGGCGCGCCCCGCCCTGCTGGCCGACCTGGCCGCGGGGCTGCGGGCGGTCGTCTCGCAGCGGCTGCTGCGCGCCAACGCGGGCGGCCGTGTCGCCGCGGTCGAGATCCTGCTGAACACGGTGCTGGTCGCCGAGCTGATCGAGAAGGGTGACCTGGTCGGCGTCAAGGAAGCGATGGAAAAGTCGCTGGCCGAAGGCTCGCAGAGCTTCGAGGCCGACATCGCGCGGCTGATCACCGAAGGCGTGGTGTCGCGCGACGAAGGCATGATCCACGCGGATTCGCCGACCAACCTGATCTGGCGGCTGCACAACGACACGGCGCCGGTGCCCAAGGCCGCACCGGCCAAGGAAGACCACGACGGCGCGACCTTCACCGACATCACGCTGGACGTGCTGCCGGCCGAGTCGCGCGCCATGCCGCTCGGGCCTCGATGAGCCGCACGCCGCGATGAACGCCCTGCGCCTGACCGAGGCGTTGATCGCCCGCGCGAGCGTCACGCCCGAGGACGGCGGCTGCCAGCTGCTGCTGCGCGAACGGCTGGCGGCTTGCGGCTTCGACTGCGAAACCCTGGTCTGCGGCCCGGACGAGTTCCGCGTCACCAACCTGTGGGCCCTGCGCCGCGGCAGCCGGCCGGGGCCGGTGCTGGCCTTCGCCGGCCATACCGACGTCGTGCCCACCGGGCCGCGCGAGCGCTGGCGCAGCGACCCGTTCGTGCCGACGCACCGCGATGGGTTTCTCTACGGCCGCGGCGCCGCCGACATGAAGACCTCGATCGCCTGCTTCGTGGTGGCGACCGAGGAGTTCGTCGCCGCGCATCCGCAGCACGCCGGCAGCATCGCGCTGCTCGTCACCAGCGACGAGGAAGGCCCCTCGGTCGACGGCACGCTGCGGCTGGTCGAGCTGCTGCGCTCGCGCGGGCAGACGCTCGATGCCTGCATCGTCGGCGAGCCGACCTCGGTGGAACGGCTCGGCGACATGATCAAGAACGGGCGCCGCGGCACGCTGTCGGGGCGTCTGACGGTCAAAGGCATCCAGGGCCACATCGCCTACCCGCAGCTGGCGCGCAACCCGATCCACGACGCCGCGCCGGCGCTGGCCGAACTGGTGGCGATGCGCTGGGACGAGGGCAATCGATTTTTCCCGCCGACGAGCTGGCAGATGTCGAACATCCACGCCGGCACCGGCGCAGGCAACGTCATCCCCGGCGAGCTCGACGTGCAGTTCAACTTCCGCTTCAGCAACGAGTCGACGCCCGAGTCGTTGAAGGCGCGTGTGCACGAAGTGCTCGACCGCCACGGCCTGGACTACCAGCTGGCGTGGACGCTGGGCGGCGAGACCTTCCTCACGCCACCGGGCAGCCTGAGCCAGGCGCTGGGCAGCGCGATCGAGGACGAGACCGGCGTGACGCCGGCGCTGTCGACCACCGGCGGCACCTCCGACGGGCGCTTCATCGCGAAGATCTGCCCGCAGGTGGTCGAATTCGGGCCGATCAACCAGAGCATCCACAAGATCGACGAACATGTCGCGGTGGACGACGTCGAACGGCTGAAGAACATCTACCGTCGCACGCTGGAGAAAATGCTGACGTGAGGCTGCTGGACCTGATCGAGCGCTGCAGCGCCCGCCTCGAGGAGGCGGGCGTTTCGTTTGGGCACGGCACGACCAACGCCTTCGACGAAGCCGTGTGGCTGGCGCTGTGGCGGCTGAAGCTGCCGCTGCACGACCTGGACGGGGTCGCCGACCGGCCGCTGACCGCCGCCGAGCAGGCTGCGGTCGAGGCGCTGGTGGACGAGCGCATCCGCACGCGCAGGCCGGCCGCCTACCTGACCGGCGAGGCCTGGCTGCAGGGGCTGCCCTTCCACGTCGACGAGCGCGTGATCGTGCCGCGCTCGCTGATCGCCGAGGTGCTGGCCGAAGGCGTGATCGACGACTGGCTCGGCAGGCCGCCGGCACGCGTGCTCGACCTGTGCACCGGCAACGGCAGCCTGGCGGTGCTGGCCGCGATGGCCTGGCCCGAGGCGCAGGTCGATGCCACCGACTTGTCGGCCGATGCGCTGGCGGTGGCACGGCTGAACGTCGGGCGCCACGGTCTCGAGGAACGCATCCGGCTGCGCCTCGGCGACGGCCTGGCCGCCGCCGAGGGCCGCTACGACCTGCTGCTGTGCAACCCGCCCTACGTCAACGCGTCCTCGATGCGGCAGCTGCCACCCGAGTACCGCGCCGAGCCCGCACTGGCCCTGGCCGGTGGCAGCGATGGCATGGACTTCGTGCGCGCGCTGCTCGGCCAGGCCGGCGCACACCTCGAAGACCACGGCGCCCTGGTGCTCGAAATCGGCCACGAGCGCCGTCATTTCGAAGCCGCGTTCGCGCGCTTGCAGCCGCTGTGGCTGGGCACCAGCGCAGGCGACGACCAGGTGCTGCTGCTGCCGCGCGAGGCGCTGCCGTGATCACGCTGCGCAACCTGACGCTGCGCCGCGGCAGCAGGATCGTGCTGCAAGGCGCGAACCTGACGCTGCAGCCAACAGAGAAGGTGGGCCTGATCGGCCGCAACGGCGCCGGCAAGTCGAGCCTGTTCCAGCTGCTCACCGGGCAGCTGCATGCCGATGTCGGCGATGTCGAGATCCCGCCACGCTGGCGCATCGGCGAGGTCGCGCAAGCGATGCCCGAAACGCAGGACGGCGCCACCGACTTCGTGCTGCAAGGCGACCTGCCGCTGCAGCGCGCGCAGGCCGCGCTGGCTGCGGCCGAAGACAGCGGCGACGGCCATGCGATGGCCGAAGCGCATCTCGCACTGGACGAGGCCGGCGCCTTCGACGCGCGCTCGCGTGCGCAGTCGCTGCTGCTCGGGCTGGGCTTTCGCGCCGCGCAGCTCGACGCACCGGTCAACGGCTTTTCCGGTGGCTGGCGCATGCGGCTGCAACTGGCGCGAGCGCTGATGTGCCCGGCCGACCTGCTGCTGCTGGACGAGCCGACCAACCACCTGGACCTGGATGCGCTGGTCTGGCTCGAGGCCTGGCTGAAGCGCTTCGAGGGGCTGCTCGTCGTCATCAGCCACGACCGCGAGTTCCTCGATGCGGTGACGCGTGTCACCGTGCACCTTGACGAAGCGGTGCTGACCCGCTACGGCGGCAACTACAGCGCCTTCGAGGAGATGCGCGCCGAGCGCATCGCGCAGGCCCACGCCGCCTACGGCCGGCAGCAGGAACGCATCGCGCAGCTGCAGCGCTTCATCGACCGCTTCAAGGCCAAGGCCACCAAGGCGCGCCAGGCGCAAAGCCGTGTCAAGGCGCTGGCGCGCATGGAGAAGCTGGCGCCGGTGCTGACGGCGTCGGACTTCGAGTTCGAGTTCCGCGAGCCGCAGAGCCTGCCGAACCCGATGCTGGCCTTCGATGGCCTGAGCTGCGGCTACATGGCGCCCCCGGTCGCCGAGTACGGCGACACGCCCCCAGGGCCCGGCAAGGGCCTCTTCGCGGCCCCTGGGGCCGCCACCGCCATCGTCGAGAACATCAACCGCTCGGTGCTGGCCGGCCAGCGCATCGGCATCCTCGGCGCCAACGGCCAGGGCAAATCCACCCTGGTCAAGACCATCGCGCGCGTGTTGCCGCCGCTGGCCGGGCGCATCACCGAAGGCAAGGGCCTGGCGATCGGCTACTTCGCGCAGCAGGAGCTGGACCTGCTGCAGCTCGACGACGGGCCGCTGATGCACATGGTGCGGCTGGCGCGGGACGTCGGTCCGCCGGCGCGCGAGCAGGAGCTGCGCGACTTCCTCGGGCAGTTCCGCTTCACCGGCGACATGGTGCACCAGCACGTGGGCTCGCTGTCCGGCGGCGAGAAGGCGCGGCTGGTGCTGGCGATGCTGGTCTGGCAGCGCCCCAACCTGCTGCTGCTCGACGAGCCGACCAACCACCTGGACCTGACGACACGCGAGGCGCTGTCGATCGCGCTGAACGAGTTCGAAGGCACGGTGATGCTGGTCAGCCACGACCGCGCGCTGCTGCGCGAGGTCTGCGACGAGTTCTGGCTGGTCAGCGGCGGCAGCGTGCAGCCCTTCGACGGCGACCTCGACGACTACCAGCGCTGGCTGCTCGAGGTGTCGCGCGCGCTGGCACGCGGCGACGCGCCACCCGCCTTCGTGCGCGTCGCCGACGCAAGTCTGGCGCTGGCCCAGGAAGTACGGAACATCGTCGTGTCGGGAGAGAGTGTAGACCCAGGTGGTCGACGCGTCATCATTAAAAAAACGATAAATCAGGACACA
>DAORHX010000269.1:0-5388 GCA_035438245.1 Rubrivivax sp. | reverse complement strand
GCCTTGATGATCTGCACCCAGGTGGTCGCGGTCATGCCGCCGAACAGCACGTAGACCATCATCAGCACGCCGACGATGATCACCGCGTACATGTAGTCCAGGCCGAACAGCAGCTTGATCAGCTGGCCGGCGCCGACCATCTGCGCGATCAGGTAGAACGCCACCACCACCAGCGTGCCGCTGGCGGCGAAGATGCGCACCGGGGTCTGCGCGAAGCGGAACGCGGCGACGTCGGCGAAGGTGAACTTGCCGAGGTTGCGCAGCCGCTCGGCGAGCAGGAAGGTGACCACCGGCCAGCCGACGAGGAAGCCGATCGAGTAGATCAAGCCGTCGAAGCCCGAGGCCATCACCGCCGCCGAGATGCCCAGGAACGAGGCCGCCGACATGTAGTCGCCGGCGATCGCCAGGCCGTTCTGGAAGCCGGTGATGCCGCCGCCGGCGGTGTAGAAGTCGGCCGCGCTCTTGGTCTTGGCGGCGGCCCACTTGGTGATCCACAGCGTGAAGGCGACGAAGATCGCGAACATCGAGATCGCGGTCCAGTTGGTGGCCTGCTTGTCGGCCTGGCCGAGGTCGGCCCCGGCCGCGATGGCGGCGCCGGCGCCGATCAGTGCCGCCAGCGGCAGTGCGTACTTGGTGGTCGATTTCATTTCAGCACCGCCTTGGTGATGTCGTCGGACAGCTTGTCGAACTCGCTGTTCGCGCGCCGCACGTAGATCGCCGTGATGACGATCGTGAAGACGATGACGCCCAGCCCGATGGGCATGCCCAGCGTCATCACGCCGCTGCCGATGCGCGAGGCGAGCAGCGGCTTGTCGAAGGCCACGAGCAGGATGAAGCCGTAGTACACGACCATCATCGCGGCCGTGAGCCACCAGCCGAAGCTGCTGCGCTTGGACTTCAGTTCCTGGTATTTCGGGTGGCTGGCAATCCGTCGTGTCAGATCGTCTTCCATGTTGTCTCCTGATGTGAATGGCACGATGGCGGCGGGCAGCCCGACGCACGGCCGGCATCTTCCCGGCAAGCGCTGACCGGACGATGACACGAAACCAACAGGGGCTGACAACGGTGCCGGCACGGCAGCCACGGCGCGGCAGCCTGCTAAGCTCGGCGAGCCATGAACCAAGCAGTACAAAAGCCGAAGCGCAGCCCAAAGCCGAAGGCGGCAGTGCGCACCAACGACCCCGAGCGCACGATGGCCGACATCATCGAGGTCGCGACGCACGAGTTCTCGGAGAAGGGCCTGGCCGGGGCACGCATCGACGTCATCGCCGAGGCCATGCGCACCAGCAAGCGCATGATCTACTACTACTTCGGCAGCAAGGAAGGCCTGTACATCCGCGTGCTGGAGGAGGCCTACCGCCGCATCCGCCAGATCGAAGCCGGCCTGCACCTGGAGGACCTGGCGCCCGAGGACGCGCTGCGCCGCCTGGTCGGCTTCACCGTCGACTACCAGCTCGCGAACCCCGACTTCATCCGCCTGGTGATGACCGAGAACATCCACCGCGGCGAGTACCTGGCGCAGAGCAAGCTGATCCACAAGCTCAACGTGCCGGCCATCGAAGGCCTGCGCGCCGTCTATGAGCGCGGCGTCGCGTCGGGCGTGTTCCGCGCTGGGCTCGACGCGGTGGACCTGCACATGTCGATCAGCGCACTGAGCTTCTTCAACACCGCCAACCGCCACACTTTCGCGCGCATCTTCAAGCGCGACATGGAAAGCCCTGCGGCCATCGTGGCGCGCCGCGACAGCATCATCGAGATGGTGCTGCGCTTCGTGCGCAAGTAGCTCCCGTTGCCGTCCGGGCGACCGTGCCACCGATCGAGGGTTTTCCCGAGTCGCAAAACTAACTAGTTCGTACATACTGCGGTCCGCGCGTCGCCAAGCCCTTCCGACATGACGACGCGCGCTGCACGCGAGCACGAGGAGGCCACGTTGAAGACGCTGATCGATCGTTACTGCCGGCTGCTGGAGCTGCTGATCGCGCTGGCGCTGGCGGTGATGGTGGTGCTGGTGTTCGGCAACGTGTTCCTGCGCTATGCCTTCAATTCCGGCATCACCGTCAGCGAGGAGGTGTCGCGCTGGCTGTTCGTCTGGCTGACCTTCCTCGGCGCCATCGTCGCGCTGAAGGAGCACGGCCACCTGGGCAGCGACATGCTGGTGTCGCGGCTGCCCACCGGCGGCAAGAAGCTGCTGCTGGTGGTCGGCCACCTGCTGATGCTGTGGATCACCTGGCTGGTGTTCTCGGGCAGCCTGGCGCAGGCGCGCATCAACTGGGACGTCGAGGCGCCGGTCTCCGGCGCGTCGATGGCCATCTTCTATTCGGCCGGCGTCGTCTTCGCCGTGTCGGCCGGGCTGTTCCTGACCTACGAGCTGTGGCTGGCGCTGACCGGCCGTCTCAGCGATGCCGAGATGGTGATGGTCAAGGAGTCCGAGGAAGCTGCCGAGCTCCAGGCCCTGCAGGCCGAACTGGCCCGCGATGGCGAGATCCCCGCGGCGATCAAGAACCTGGAGACGAGGAGCTTCAAATGACCGTGCTCGTCTTCCTCGGCGCACTGCTCGGCGCGATGGCGCTGGGCATCCCGATCGCCTATGCGCTGCTGGCCAGCGGTGTGGCGCTGATGTTCCACCTGGACCTGTTCGATTCGCAGATCCTGGCGCAGAACCTGATCAACGGCGCCGACAGCTTCCCGCTGCTGGCGGTGCCCTTCTTCATGCTCGCCGGCGAGATCATGAACGTCGGCGGCCTGAGCCAGCGCATCGTCAACTTCGCGCTGGCCGTCATCGGCCACGTCAAGGGCGGGCTCGGCTACGTCGCGATCCTGGCGGCGATCCTGCTGTCGGCGCTGTCGGGTTCGGCGGTGGCCGACGCCGCCGCGCTGACCGCGCTGCTGCTGCCGATGATGGTGCGCGCCGGCCACGACAAGGCGCGCTCCGGCGGGCTGATCGCGGCGGCCGGCGTCATCGGCCCGGTGATCCCGCCGTCGATCGGCTTCGTCATCTTCGGCGTCGCCGCGAACGTGTCGATCTCCAAGCTCTTCCTGGCCGGCATCGTGCCCGGCATCCTGATCGGCGCGGCGCTGTGGATCACCTGGATGATCCTGGTGCGCAAGGAGCGCATCGAGCCGCCGCCGCGCAAGAGCGCCGCCGAGATGTGGAAGGCCTTCCGCGAAGCCGGCTGGGCGCTGCTGCTGCCGGTGATCATCCTGGTGGGCCTGCGCTTCGGCGTCTTCACGCCGACCGAGGCTGCGGTGGTGGCGGCGGTGTACGCGCTGTTCGTCGCGGCGGTGATCTACCGCGAACTGAAGATGGCGCAGCTGTACGCGGTGCTGGTCACCGCCGCCAAGACCACCGCGGTGATCATGTTCCTGGTGGCGGCGGCGATGGTCAGCGCGTGGCTGATCACGGTCGCCGACCTGCCGAGCAAGATGATCGCGCTGCTCGAGCCCTTCATGGGCAACCCGACGCTGCTGCTGATCGCGATCATGGTGCTGTGCATGGCGGTGGGCACGGCGATGGACATGACGCCGACGATCCTGATCCTGACGCCGGTGCTGATGCCGGTGGTCAAGGCCGCCGGCATCGACCCGGTGTATTTCGGCGTGCTCTTCATCATCAACAACTCGATCGGGCTGATCACGCCGCCGGTGGGCACGGTGCTGAACACCGTGGCCGGCGTCGGCCGCATGAAGATGGACGAGGTCACGCGCGGCGTGCTGCCGTTCATGCTGGCCGAGTTCATCGTGCTGTTCCTGATGGTGTTGTTCCCGCAACTCGTCACCGTGCCCGCCAAGTGGTTCACCGGATGACTCGGCCCACCCCTGCGAGCTCGCCCGCCCACGTTCACTTTCACCAAGGAGACAACGCATGATCCGTCTGACCCGCCGTACCGTCATCGCCGCGCTGGCGGCCGTGCTGCCGCTGGCCGCCGCGCAGGCCCAGGACGTCAAGGAGCGGACCTTCAAGTTCGCGCTGCAGAACCCGAAAGGCCATCCGCTCGAGCAGGGTGCGGCCAAGTTCTCCGAGCTGGTCGCCGCCAAGAGCGGCGGCAAGATGAAGGTCAACGTCTTCCCCGGCGGCGCGCTCGGCGGCGACGCGGCGAACGTCTCGGCGCTGCAGGGCGGCACGATCGAGTTCGTGATGCTGAACTCGGGCATCCTGGCCTCGCAGGTCAAGGACTTCGAGGTCTATGACTTCCCGTTCATGTTCGCCAACGCCAAGGAAGCCGACGCGGTGGTCGACGGCCCCTTCGGCCAGAAGCTGCACGCCAAGCTGGCCGACAAGGGCATCGTCGGCCTGGCCTACACCGAGCTGGGGTTCCGCAACATCACCAACAGCCGCCGGCCGATCAACACGGTGGAAGACATCTCGGGCCTGAAGCTGCGCGTGATCCCCAACGCCATCAACATCGACTGGGTCAAGGCACTCGGCGCGAACCCGACGCCGCTGGCCTTCCCCGAGGTCTATGCGGCGCTCGAGCAGAAGGCCATCGACGGCCAGGAGAACCCGCTGTCGGTGATCCTGGCCAACAAGTTCGCCGAGGTGCAGAAGTACCTGGCGCTGACCAACCACCAGTACAACCCGCAGTCGATCATCTTCAGCAAGAAGGTGTGGGACACGCTGTCGCCGGCCGAGCAGAAGGTCCTGCAGGACGCCGCGAACGAAGCTGCGAAGTACCAGCGCCAGGTCAACCGCGAAGCCGCGGCCGGCCAGCTGGACGCGCTGAAGAAGGCCGGCATGCAGGTCAGCGAGTTCTCGCCGGCCGAGCAGGCCAAGCTGCGCGAGAAGCTCAAGCCGGTGATCGACAAGCATGGGGCGGCGATTCCCGCCACCGTCGCCGAGCTGCAGGCCGAGCTGGCCAAGGTCCGCAAGTGAAGGACGCCGCATCGCCGGCCAAGGTGCTGGTCGGGCTGATCGGCGCCGGCATCCAGCGCTCGCTGACGCCGGCGATGCACGAGGCGGAGGCGCGTCACCACGGGCTGCGCCTGCACTACCAGCTGATCGACCTGGACGTGGCGCGTGTCGGCACCGAGGCGCTGCCGACGCTGATCGAGGCGGCGCGTGTGATGGGCTTCGCCGGGCTGAACATCACCTACCCGTGCAAGCAGGCGGTGTTCCCGCTGCTCGACGAGCTGTCCGACGAAGCGCGGGCGATGGGCGCGGTCAACACCGTCGTCTTCCGCGGCGGCCGCGCGATCGGCCACAACACCGACGGCTCGGGTTGGGCCTGGGGCTTTCGCCGCGCGTTGCCGCAGGCCGACCTGAGCCGCGTGGTGCTGCTCGGCGCCGGCGGCGCCGGCTCGGCGATCGCGCATGCGGTGCTGCGCCTGGGCGCCGCGCAGCTGGTCATCGTCGATCGCGAGGCCGAGCGCGCCGAAGCCGCGGCCGCGGCG
>DAORHX010000268.1:0-5389 GCA_035438245.1 Rubrivivax sp. | reverse complement strand
GCGGCGACCGGGTGCAGCGCGCGCTGGCCTTTGCCGCAGCGCATCGCGGTGCCGCCGCGCGCATGGCCAGCGAGATCCTGGCGTCGATGCCGCAGCCGGCGCACTGACGCGCGCCGCGCGCCGGCATCAGCGCCGCGCGAGCAGGCTGTTCACCGCCAGCAGATCGTTCGGCGTCAGCTGGCCCGAGGCCTGGCGCAGCCGCAGGCTGTTGACGAGCACGTCGTAGCGCGACTTGAACAGGTCGCGCTGCGTCTGGAACAGCTGGGTCTGCGCGTTCAGCACGTCGATGTTGACGCGCACGCCGACCTTGTAGCCCAGCTGCGTGGCTTCCAGCGACAGCCGGCTCGACGATTCGGCCGCCTCCAGCGCCTTGACCAGCGCCTCGCCCGACTGCACGCCGAAGTAGGCGACGCGCGTGTTCTGCGCCACCGTGCGACGCGCGCTCTCGAACTCCTCGCGCGAGCGCTGCTCGAGCGACACCGTTTCCTTGATGCGGTTCTGCACCGCGCCGCCGGTGTACAGCGGCCAGTTCAGCTCGACGCCGACCGAGGCCGAGCGTGTCGTGCCGGGGATGATCGAATCGCCGGTGGCCTTGTTCGCGCCGACCGAGGCCACGGCGTCGATGGTCGGCAGCTCGCCGGCCTTGGCCTTGTCGATCTCCAGCTTGGCCACTTCGAGTGCGGCGCGCGCGCGCGTCACCTGCGGATGCAGGGTGTCGGCCACCGTCACCCATTCCTCGACGTTGGCCGGCATGACCGTCGGCAGCACCACCGGCGTGGCCAGCGGCAGCGGCTCGACGTCGCGGCGACCCACCAGGTAGGCCAGCGCGATGCGCCGGTTCAGCAGCGCGTTCTCGGCGGCGATCTCCTGCGCGGTGGCCAGGTCGGCGCGCGACTGCGCCTCGCGCGTGTCGGTGATGGTGGCGGTGCCGACCTCGAAGTTGCGCTTGGCCGAGGCCAGCTGCTCGAGGATGTAGGTCTTGTTGGTCTTGGCCAGCGCCACGTCGTCCTTGCCCGCGAGCACGTCGAAGTAGGCCTGCGACAGGCGGATGATCAGGTCCTGCTCCGCCGACTCGAGCTCGGCCCTCGACGCGATCAGCGCGCGCTGCGCCTGTTCCATCGCGGCCTGGTTAGCCCTGTTGAACAGCGGCATGCGGCCGTTGAGCCCGCCTTGCAGCGCGTTGTTGTCGCCCGACGCGCCGCGCGGCAGGTCGACCTGCGTGGCCACGCCCCTGATGTTGGCGCTCAACGTCGGCAGCCCCAGCGCGTTGGCCTGCGCGGCGCGGTACTCGGCGGCATCGGCCTGGGCGCGTGCCGCCAGGTAGGTGGCATCGAAGGCACGCGCCGTCTCGTACAGCTCGACCAGCCCCTGCGCGTGGGCCGTGCCACACAGCGCCGCGGCCAGCGACACCACGGCCAGCAGCCGGCGCGCCTTCGGCGCCCATGTCGTGGGCCCGGATCGGGGGCGATGCAACGGCCGTCGCTGGGCAGGGTTGCGGGGTCGCATGGCCGCCGCAGCGTCAGAAGCTGAAGCGTGCCGACTCGGGAAAACCGTGCAGCCGCGGCGCCACGGTGTCGAACAGGTCGGTCTGCGACCAGGACGCGGCATCGACGCGCCGGTACAGCTGCGCCCGCATCACCGGCTCGTCGCCGACGATGGCGATCAGCCGGCCGCCGAGCTTCAACTGCTCGAGCAGGGTCTGCGGCACCGACGCCACCGAGCCCGACAGCACGATCGCATCGAAGGGCGACTCGCCGCGCGAACCGAGCACGCCGTCGGCGCAGCGCACCGACGCATTCGTCACGCCCGCGGCACCCAGGTTGTGCTGCGCCAGCCGCGCCAGCGTCTGCGAAATCTCCAGCGTGACGACCCGCCGCGCGCGATGCGCGAGCAACGCCGCCATGAAGCCCGAGCCGGCGCCGATCTCGAGCACGTTGTCGTGGTGCTGCAGCTGCAGCTCCTGCAGCACACGCGCCTCGACGCGCGGCGCCAGCATGCACTGGCCGTCGGGCAGCGGAATCTCGGTGTCCATGAAGGCCATCGAACGATAGGCCTCGGGCACGAAGTCCTCGCGCCGCACCACGCCCAGCAGCGCCAGCACCTCGGGGTCGAGCACGTCCCACGGGCGGATCTGCTGCTCGATCATGTTGAAGCGGGCTTGTTCGGTATCCATGCGTCGTTCCATGCACTCGTCCGCAGATTCTAGGGGGTGGGCATTGCTGCAACCTTGCGCGCACCGCGCCGGCGGGCCCAATTTGCCAGGTCGTCCAGGTAGCAGTAGATCACCGGCACCACCACCAGGGTCAGCAGCGAGCTGGTGATGACGCCGCCGATCACCGCCTGGCCCATCGGCGCGCGCTGCTCGGAGCCTTCGCTCATCGCCAGCGCCAGCGGCAGCATGCCGAAGATCATCGCCAGCGTGGTCATCAGGATCGGCCGCAGCCGCACCTGCGCGGCGTGCAGCAGCGCGGCGCTGCGTTCCATGCCTTCGTCCCGTGAGCGGATGGCGAAGTCGATCAGCAGGATGGCGTTCTTCGTCACCAGCCCCATCAGCATGACGATGCCGATGATCGAGAACAGGTTCAGCGTCGAGCCGAAGGCCAGCAGCGCCAGCACCACGCCGATCAGCGTCAGCGGCAGCGAGCTCATCAGCGCCAGCGGCTGCAGGAAGCTGCGGAACTGGCTGGCCAGGATCATGTAGATGAAGACCACGCCCAGCGCCAGCGCCTGTACCGCGTAGACGAAGCTCTCCTGCATGTCCTTGGTCGAGCCGCCGAAGCGGTAGCCGTAGCCCGGCGCGAAGGCCGTGTCCTCGAGCACCGCGCGGATGTCGGCCGCCACCTCGCCGGCGGAGCGCCCGGAGACGTTGGCGGTGATCTCGACCTCGCGGTTCATGTCGCGCCGGTTGATCTGGTTGGCGCCGCTGGACGGCCGCACCTCGGCCACCTGCGACAGGCGCACGATGCGCGGCGAGCCGTCGGCGTTGGCGCCCACCGTCAGCCCCAGGCGCTCGATGTCGGCGGCGGCGTGGCGCGACGCCGGCGCCAGCCGCAGCCGCAGGTCGTAGTTCTGGTCGTCCTCCGCGCGCCAGCTGCCCAGCGTGTCGCCGGCCACCAGCAGGCGCAGCGCCGCGGTGATCGCGCCCACGCTCAGGCCGGCGTCGGAGGCGGCGTCGCGCTTGACGCGCACCGACACCGAGGGCTTGTTCGGCTTGGCGCTGCTGTCCAGGTCGACCAGGCCGGGGATGTCGGCCAGGCGCGCGCCGACCTCGGCCGTCAGCCGCTCGAGCTCGCGCAGGTCGCTGCCCTGCAGCGACAGCTGGATCGGCTTGTTGCCGCCGACCGGGTCGAGCAGGCCCACGTGCGTGACGGTGATGCCCGGCACCGCCGCCAGCCGCTCGCGCAGCGGCACCGACAGCTGGTCGACGCTGAGCTGGCGCTGGCGGCGGTCGACCAGGCGCACGAAGATCTGCACCTGGTCGCGGCCCAGCACCTGCCCGGTGTTGATCGTGCTCAGCGTGTAGCGCACCTCGGGGCGCTCGCGCAGGATGCGCTCGACCTGCTGCGCCTTGGCCTCGGTGACCTCGATCGACGAGCCCACCGGGGTGTTGAAGTTGACGAAGGTCTCGGAGAAGTCGGCCTTGGGCACGAACTCGGTGCCCACCAGCGGCAGCAGCGCGAAGCTGGCGGCGAAGCTGGCCACGGCCACAGCGAGCGTCGCCAGCCGGTGGCGCAGCGACCAGGCCAGGATGCGCGTGTAGGCCACGCCGAGCCGGTGCGAGAAGGCGTCGACCGCGCCGGTCAGCCGCCCCAGCGTGCGCTCGTACAGGCTGCGCCGCGGGTTGGGCGTGCCTTCGGCGTGGATCGCCGGGTCGTGCCAGACGCTGGACAGCATCGGGTCGAGCGTGAAGCTGACGAACATGCTGATCAGCACGGCGGCGACGATGGTGATGCCGAACTCGTGGAAGAACTTGCCGATGATGCCGCCCATGAAGCCGATGGGCAGGAACACGGCGACGATCGACAGCGTGGTCGCCAGCACCGCCAGGCCGATCTCCTGCGTGCCCTGCAGCGCCGCGTCGTGCGCGTTCTTGCCCAGCTGCACGTGGCGCACGATGTTCTCGCGCACGACGATGGCGTCGTCGATGAGCAGGCCCACGCACAGGCTCATCGCCATCAGCGTGATCATGTTGATCGAGAAGCCGAACAGGTGCATGAACAGGAAGGTGCCGATCAGCGCGATCGGCAGCGCCAGCCCGGTGATCACCGTCGAGCGCCACGAGTTCAGGAACAGGAAGACGATGGCGATGGTCAGCAGCGCGCCTTCGAGCAGCGTCTGCCCGACGTTGCGCACCGACAGGCGGATCGGCCGCGAGTTGTCGCGCACCACGTCCAGCGCCATGCCGCTCGGCAGCTGCGGCTGCAGCTGCGCCACCACCGCGTTCAGCGCGTCGACCACCTCGATGGTGTTCTCGCCCTGCGACTTGCGCACGTCCAGCGCCAGCGTGCGCTGGCCGTTCAGCAGCGCCAGGTTGTCGACCTCCTCGGGGCCGTCGACGACGTCGGCCAGCTGGCCCAGGCGCACCGGCGCGCCGTTCTTGCGCGCGACGATGATCTGCGCGAAGTCCTCGGGCCGCTGGATGCGCGCATCGACCTTCAGCACCTGCTCGGCCTGGGCGGTGCGCAGCGTGCCGGCGGGCAGCTCCTGGTTGTCGGCGCGCACCGCGGCCAGCACCTGCTCGACGCCCAGGCCCATCGCGTCCATCGCCGCCGGGCGCAGGTACAGGTTGATCTCGCGCTTGCGCGCGCCGACCAGCGTCACCGAGCCGACGCCACGCACGTTCTCCAGCCGCTGGCGCACCACCTGGTCGGCGAAGGTGGTCAGCTCCTGCTGGCTGCGCGAGCCGTCGGGCGAGCCCAGCGCCAGCGTGTAGATCGGCCGGCTCGCCGGGTCGAAGCGCGACACGCGCGGCTCCTTGACCTCGTCGCGCAGCAGCGGGCGGATCAGTGCCACCTTCTCGCGCACGTCGTCGGCGGCGCGGCGCCCGTCCATGTCCAGGTTGAACTGCACGATGACCACCGAGCTGCCTTCGTAGGAGCGCGAATACAGCTGGTTGATGCCGGCGATGGTGTTGACCGCCTCCTCGACCTTGCGCGTCAGCTCCTGCTCGACGATCTCCGGCGCCGCGCCGGGGTACGCGGTCTGCACGACGACGATCGGGAATTCGATATCGGGGAACTGGTCGACCTGCAGCCGCTGGAACGAGAACAGCCCCAGCACCACCAGCGCCAGCATGACCATCGTGGCCAGCACCGGGTTGGCGATGGCGACGCGGGTGAACCACATGCTGCGGACCGCCTCTCAGCGCGCGTCGGTCACGCGCACGGCG
>DAORHX010000267.1:0-5391 GCA_035438245.1 Rubrivivax sp. | reverse complement strand
CGATGCACGAGGTCCAGCAGCGGCTGCGCGCGCTGCAGTCGCTGCCGCCGATCGCCGTGCCGGTGACGCGACTGGCCTGGATGCGCTACGACACCGCGGTGGTCGGCGGGCGGCTGCGCACGCTGAGCTACTTCGACCTTGGCAGCGGCGGCTTGCGCGTGGCGGGCGAGTGCGGGTCTGGCAGCGCTGATGCGTAGTCGCGTTCGGAGGTTCGAGAACGAGCAGCGACTCGCGACTGCGGATGAATAGGTTGGCGCAACGAACTGGCGGGTAGCAACGCAGCGGGGGCCGCTAAGGGGGCTGCGCGGGGCTTCTTACGCAGCTCCGCTTGAGCGCCGGGTTGGGCGACAAACTACGGCCACGGAAATCCATTGAATGCACGCTGAACAGCGGAGCAACTGTCTGGACTTCTTCCGTCCTTTTGCATCTGAGCGTGATAGCGCACACCGTCCATGAAGACTGGAAGGTACGCTTTCTGGTCCGAAGAGCCGGGAGGAAATGTCCTATCCATCCATCGGCCCACACGACGCATTGGTTCGTCGATACTGTTTCCACAAGCCACCGCTCTTCCCAGGATCGTTGCGTAAGTCGTAAGTTTGTCGATGTCTCCCGAAGATGCGGCGCTGGCAATATGTGGGCTGACAAGCACCGCTGCTGCAGCTGCGAACGACTTCACAATCTTCATGAGATATTTCCTTGCTGCCCAACGCTATTTCACCCGCCCGATTGCAGCATATACCGGCTCGTCGGCGTAATGTGTCCCGGCTCCCGAAGCAGTAACTCGGTGACGTTCTGCAGCTCTTTGCCAACTGCGCCTGTTGCGGCAGGCCGGTTCGCTGCCTACCACTGATCCACTCAAGCTCGCACGCGGCGCGCCGAGTGATGTGCAGCTGGAGCGCCAACGCTACTCGTGGCGACGCAGGCGCGCGAACAACTCGTCGCCGGAGATGGTTTCCCCGCGATCGGCTTCAGCGAGTCCGGCCTCGAGTCCCGCCAACTCTTGCGGCGACAGCCTGATCGTTTGCTCCGGCTCTCGGGTGACGACCAGCACGTCCGTGCCCTCGGCGAACGATGGGTCGTCCAAGACGACCTTCCCGGCGACGACAGTGCCTGTGGTGACTCGCATGGCGCGATGCTGCTCCCACGCTCGTGGAACTCGCCTTGACGCACACCGTTCCAGCGAGGAGCGATGCGGACGACGGCCCGTCGTCCGTTTCAGTGATAGTCCTCTTCGCGCTGATGGCGCACCGCCAGCACCACGACTTTCGAGATGCTGACGATCTCGTACAGTGCGACGTAGCCCGTGCCACCGAACGGGATGATGAGTTCCCTCTGCGCTGGATCCTGCGCCGCCTTGCGAAAGCTGAAGGGCGTCACCGCAAGCTGCTGCAGCAACGTCGCCCTGATGACGTCGATGGCGGTCTGGGCGGGGTCGAGGCCCTCAGCCGTCTCGGCACGGTCGAGCAGAAAGTCGAACAGTCGTTCCAGATCCGCCTCCGCCGTCGGCGAAAGCTGGACGACGAAGCTCATCGGCCAAGCTTGTTGCGCTTCGCATCGAGCTTGGATTGCAACCTGTCGAGCACTTGCTCCACCGGCACCGAGACGCCGGTGCGGTGGTACTCCTGCGACGCAGCCAGCGCACGCGCATGGAACGCGCTTTGCACACACCTGAAGGCAATCGCCTTGCGCACGGTCGCTTCGACGAAGTCCGTCAGGGTTTCGCCGGGCTCGAGCACGGCCTCCAGTTCAGCGCGGAGTTCGGGTTCGACGCGGATCTGCGGAATGACGGCGGTCTTCATCGCACAAGTGTATTGCGCCTGGGTTGCAGGCGCGGCGCGGCGTGACTCGCGCTCGCCGTCTGGCCGACCGATCGCCGGCAGCTCCCAAGGCGGAGCCGCGCACGGCATCACGATCGAACGCGCATCCGCCTCACAGCCCCCTGCCGTCGTAGCGCAGCCCGATCCAGAACTGCCGGCCCACGTCCTGGTAGTCGCGCGCCGGTTCGTAGTCGCGGTCGGTGGCGTTCTGCAGCCTGGCCTCCACCTGCCAGAAGCGCTCGAAGCGCCAGCGCGCGTTCAGGTTCAGCAAGGTGTAGGCCGGCAGCAGCACGCCCAGGTCGGGCCGCTGGCTGACGCGCAGCACGGTGCCGCCCAGCTGCCACGGCCCTTCGTTGTAGTCCACGGCGAAGGTCTGCTGGTTGGCGGCGCGGCGCGGCAAGGTGGCGTCGGTGTCGCGGTCCTTGGCATTCAGCCAGTCCAGCGCCAGCGTGAACTGGAACTGGCCCCACTGCTGCAGGCCCTGCAAGGTGATGCCCTGCAGCAGCGCGCGCGCGGTGTTGCCGGCACAGCCGAAGGGGAAGCCCGGCGGGCACTGGTTCGGGTCCGGCTGGTAGCCGATCAGGTCGGAGACCTTGTTGTAGTAGGCGGTGGCGTTGACCGCGGTGGTGTCGGCCTTGTAGTCGACGCCGGCCTCGAAGCTGCGCGAGCGCTCGGGCTGCAGCGTGGCGACGCCATAGCCCGGGAAGTACAGGTCGTTGAAGGTCGGCGCGCGGAACGCCGTGCCGGCCACCGCGCGCAGCGACCAGGCCTCGCTCAGGTCCATGCCCCAGCCGAGCTTGCCGGTGGTCTGGTTGTCGTACACCGAGTTGTGGTCCCAGCGCAGGTCGGCCTGCAGCTTCTGCGCGCCGAAGCGGCCGGTGTAGCCGACGATCAGGCCGGTGTTGTCGCGCTCGGGCGCGGCGTACTCGCTGCTGTGGATCGATTCGGTCAGCAGGTCGATGGCCCCCACCACCTGGTGCTGTGCGCTCGGCGTCCAGGTGGCCTGCGCGGTCAACTGCCGGCGCGTGGTGTCGTAGCCGTAGACGACGTTGGCGCCGGACTCCAGCTGCTCGGTCTGGTACGAGGCGCGCAACAGCGCCGCCCATTCGCTGGACAGCGTGCCCTGGTAGTCCAGCGTCGTCAGCTGCGTGGTCAGCCGGTTGCGGAAGTCCGGCGACGGGTCGGGCAGGAAGTTCGGCGGCGCGAACTCGGCGCTGTCGAACTGCGAGCGCAGCTTGCTGGCGGTGTAGCTCAGGCCGATGCGCTGGCCCTTCTGCCAGCTGACGCCGCCGGCCAGCGACAGGCCATAGCGGCTGAAGCCGTCGTCGTCGGGGTTGTAGTTGCCGAACTGGTCGCCGGGGCGCAGCGCCGAGACGCCGTCGGTGGTCTCGGCGCTCGCGCTGAGCGCGTAGTCGAAGCGCTCGTCGGAGCCGCTCAGGGCGACGAAGCCCTCGCCCGAGGCGTGGTTGCCGCCGGCGATGTTGCCGCGCAGGTAGGGCACGCCGTCGCCGCGGCGCGTGACGATGTTGACCACGCCGCCGACGGCGTCGGCGCCGTACAGGCTGGAGCCGGGGCCGCGCATGATCTCGATGCGCTCCACCTGGGCCAGGCTGATCGTCGCCAGGTCGGTCTGGCCGAGCGTGGCCGAGCCGACACGCACGCCGTCGATCAGCACCAGCGTGCTGCTGGAGCTGCTGCCGCGGATCTGGATGCCGGCGCTCTGCCCCGGGCCGCCGGTGCGCGACATCTGCATGCCGCCCTCGCGGCGCAGCAGGTCTTCGATCGAATCGGCGCTGCTGGCGCGGATGCGGTCGCGGTCGATGACCACGACGTCGGAGACCACGCGGTCGAGCGCGGTAGGTGCGCGCGTGCCGATCACCTGCACGGCATCACCCGGCGTGGCCTGGGCCTGTGCCCAGCTGGACGAAACGATGGGAAGCAGCGCGCAGCCGAGCAGCAGCCGCGCGGGACGCAGTTTGGGAATGGAAGACATCAGGACCTCGGTCAACCGCACGCCCCGTGCGGCCTGGTTCAACGACACGGCCGGCGGCACGCAGGGCCATGCCGGCTTCCCTTGCCTCAGGCCGGTATCCGGGCTTGCGAGTGCCGATTCACCTTGAAGCTGAATCGAAGCGATCGGCGCCTTCCCAGGTGGCTCACCCAGTGGCTGCAATGCCGATCGCACCTCGCCGACCGTTGCGGGGGCAGCGCCGGAATGGGCGGGGAGCATTGAACCCCCGCCGCACCGGCTTCCCGTTTGACCAGCGTCCCCGAGCAGGAGACGCCGGCACCTGGTGCAAGCGGCGCGAAGTCTAGCGCAGCGCCGTGCGCCGCCAGCTGACACACAGGTTGTGGGCCGGCATCGCGCGCTGCTCGAGCAGCGTCAGGCCGGCAGCGGCGGCCAGCGCGTCCACCGCTTCCAGGTCGCGGATGCCGCGCCGCGCATCGGCGCTGCGCAGCTGTGCGTCGAAGCGCGCGTTGCTTTCGCTGGTGAAGCGCCCGCCGAGGTTGAAGGGGCCGTAGACGGTGAGCAGGCCCTGCAGCGGCAGGCGCAGCGCCAGGCCGTCGAACAGCCGCTCGACCTCGGGCCAGCCCATGATGTGCAGCGTGTTGGCGCTGAACACCGCGTCCCAGGGACCTGCGGGCAGCGGCTGCTTGACGTCCAGCACAAGCGGCGGCAGCAGGTTGGGCAGCGCGGCCTCGTCCAGCCACAGGCGCAGCCCCGGCAGGTTCTGCTCCAGTTCCGTGCACTGCCACTGCAGATGCGGCAGCGCCGCGGCGAAATGCACGGCGTGCTGGCCGGTGCCGCTGCCGATTTCGAGCACGTGGCGCCGGTCGGCAAAGCGTTCGCGCAGCACGTCGAGGATCGGCGCCTTGTTGCGTTCGCAGGCCGCGGCGAAGGGTTTGTCCATGGGTGCAGGGCCGGTGAGTGGGGAGGCCCGCCTTTATAATCACGCTTTCCCACCCGGGCCTCTCGCAAGGTGCGCCGCCGCGCCGGGGCCAAGTGCTCAGACATGACCAAGTACGTCTTCGTCACCGGCGGTGTGGTGTCCTCTCTCGGCAAGGGCATCGCTTCGGCCTCGCTGGCCGCGGTCCTGGAATCGCGGGGCCTCAAGGTCACCCTGATCAAGCTCGACCCGTACCTGAACGTCGACCCGGGCACGATGAGCCCGTTCCAGCACGGCGAGGTCTTCGTCACCGACGACGGCGCCGAGACCGACCTGGACCTCGGCCACTACGAGCGCTTCATCACGACAAGGATGAAGCGCAGCAACAACTTCACCACCGGCCAGATCTACAAGAGCGTGCTCGAGAAGGAGCGCCGCGGCGACTACCTCGGCAAGACGGTGCAGGTCATCCCGCACGTCACCAACGAGATCCAGGACTACGTGCGGCGCGGCGCGGGTTTTGGCAGCGACGAGGCCGTGGACGTGGCCATCGTCGAGGTCGGCGGCACGGTGGGCGACATCGAATCGCTGCCCTTCCTCGAAGCGGCGCGGCAGATGAGCCTGAAGCTGGGGCCGGCGCACAGCGCCTTCGTGCACCTGACCTACGTGCCGTGGATCGCCGCCGC
>DAORHX010000266.1:0-5394 GCA_035438245.1 Rubrivivax sp. | reverse complement strand
GGCCGACGCCGCCGGTGCTGCGCTGGCGCGCGGCGTCGCTGCGAAAGAACGGTTCGCTCAGCCGGGCCAGGTGCGTGTCGGCCACACCGGGGCCGAAGTCGCGCACGTCGATGCGCAGCATGCCGTCGGACTGCAGCGTGCTGACGCGCGGCGGCATGGCCGCCGTCGCGCCGTGCCGCAGCGCGTTGTCGATCAGGTTGCGCAGCGCCAGCCGCAGCCGCAGCGGGTCCAGCTCGGCCGGCGGCAGCGTTTCGGCCAGCTCCAGCTGCAGCGCCGAGGCGGCGAAGTGCTCGGCAACCACCTCGCGTACCAGCGCGTTCGCATCGACACGCTCGCGCTGCAGGGCCGCGTGGCCGGCACGCAGCCGTTCGCCTTCCAGCAGGTCGGCGACCAGGTCGCGCATCGTCGCCAGGTCGCGCAGCAGCGCCTCGCGCTCGGGCCCGTCGGCCACCAGCTCGGCGTGCAGCCGCGCGCGCGTCAGCGGCGAGCGCAGCTCGTGGCTGACGGCCAGCAGCAACCCGCGCTGCGCTTCGAGCATCGACCGCAGGTCCTGCGCCATGGTGTTCAGCTGGCGCGCCAGATCGCCGAGCTCGTCTGCGCGACGCAGCGGTATCGGCGCGTCGAAGCGTCCCTGGCCGAAACGCTGCGCGCCGCTGCGGATGTCGTCCAGCGGCTTGAACAGGTGGCGCACGTAGGCATAGGTCGCGGCCGTCAGCAGCAACAGCGCAGCCAGCGTGAAGCCGCCGATCGTGCGCGGCCTTTGCGCCCAGCCGTGGCCGTCCAGACCGAAGCTGATGCGATGGCCGTCGGCGGTCTGCCGCAGCAGCAGCCAACGGCCGTCGTCGTCGTCGGGCCCGTGCTGCCAGGCGCGGCGCTGCGGATGCGAGTCCCACTGCAGCGCCGGCCCTTCGATGCGCACCGACAACGGCAGCCGCTGCACCAGCGCCTGGGCGCGCGCGACTTCCGGCGGCGAGCCGATCTCGGCGGCCAGCCGGTCGACGTAGTCACTGATCAGCGGGCGCAGCACGCTGCTCCAGCCGGCGGCCAGCGCGCGCTGCATGCCGGCGACGAAGATGCCGGTGGTTGCCAGCGCCAGCAGCACGAACAGCAGCACCAGCCGCATGCGCAGCGAGCGCCGCAGACGCTGGTGCCAGCGCGGCGGCGCGCTCAAACCGGCGCTCCGGCGAAGGCGTAGCCGGCGTTGCGCAGCGTCTTGATGCAGTCCCGCGGTTCGAGCTTGCGCCGCAGGCGGCTGATCAGGATGTCGACCGCGCGCGTGTGCAGCTCGGCCTCGTGGCCGCGCAGCCGATGGAGGATCTGGTCGCGGTCGAAGACCTTCTGCGGCTCGCGCGCCAGCAGCGCCAGCAACTCGAACTCGGTGCCGGTCAGCTCCACCGGTTCGCCGAGCCGCAGCACGCGGCGTCGCGCCAGGTCGATCTGCAGCCCGTCGAAGGTCAGTGCCGTCGGCGCTGCGGCTGGCGCACTGCGCGCGCGGCGCAGGATCGCCTGCAGGCGCACCGCCAGTTCGCGTGGTTCGAAGGGCTTGGCGAGATAGTCGTCGGCGCCGAGCTCGAGGCCGACGATGCGGTCCATGACCTCGCCGCGTGCGGTCAGCATCAGGATCGGCAGGCTGCTGCGCTTGCGGATCGTGCGGCACAGCTCGAAGCCGTCCATCTCCGGCAGCATCACGTCCAGGATTGCGGCGTCGTAGCGAGCGGCCTGCAGTTTGGCCAGGCCCTCGCTCGGCCGCGTCGCGCTGTCCAGCTGCATGTCGAAGCGGCGCAGGTAGGTAGCCAGCGGCGGCGCCAGCAGTTCGTCGTCGTCGATCAGCAGGATGCGGTGCATGGCCGCGATGCTCCCATGCGGCGCCAGGCGCCGCAACGCTTCACACGGAATCGGGCTCGAACGTCAGAAAGTCAACGACAGGTTGCGGCGCAAAGCAGCCGCAACACGAACAGCCTTCACCGCAGAGACGCGGAGTACGCAGAGGTTCGCAGAGGAATACGGAAAGCCTTCTTCTCCAGGTATTTCCTCTGCGCTTTCTCTGCGTACTCTGCGCCTCCGCGGTGAAGGTATTGGCTGTTTGCAGTTCGGCAGCTTTGCGCCGCGAGCGGGCGTCAGCCGCCGGCACGCGCTGTGGCAAGCGCAAGCGCGAAGGAATAATGGCTGCCGGCTGCCATGCACAACGACGATCGCCCCGCCACCCAGCAGGTTCTGCGCGCGTTCAGCTCGTGCCTGCTTGCGCTCGGCGACGTGACCCACGGCACGAGCGTCGACCAGATCGTGGCCGACGCGATGCGCACGTTCCAGCCGCTGGTGCGTTTCGAACGCGCGTGGTGGGGCCAGGTGGCCTCGGACAGCGGCGAGCCGCGCAACTGGTTGCAGGGCCACATCGGCCTGAGCCCGCACTTCGGCGCCGAGTGGAACCGCATCGCCGCCGACGACATGTTCGCCCACGGCTCGATGCGACAGCTCGGGCGCGTGATCCGCTCGGTGGACGAGGACGACGTGGGGATGCCGGCCGAGATCTTCGCGTTCTGCGAACGCTGGCAACTGGGCCACGCGATGGCGATCACGGTCGAGCTGCCGGGCAGCGGCCAGCTGTTCTTCATCTCGGTGTACCGCCATCCCGACGCCAAAGCCTTCAGCGAGGAAGACGCGGGCCTCTTCGCCGCGTTCAGCGCCCACCTGCTGCAAGGCTGGAGGCAGCGGCTCGCGGCCATCCGCACCCGGCTGGCGATGAGTTCGTGGGACAGCTTCGCGGTGGCCGACGCGGCCGGCCACCTGCTCTACCTCGGCCGGCGTGTGGCGGCCGAGCTGAAGCGCGCCTTTCCCGAGTGGTCCGGCTGGTCGCTGCCGGCGGCGCTGAGCGCGGCCCTGGCCGAACCCGCGGCGCCAGCGCGCGTGCCGCCGTCGATCACCGTGCAGCGTGTGGGCACGCTGGTGGCGATCGCCTGCTCGCGCAAAGCCGCGCGCCGCGCCGGCCTGACGCCCTCGCAATGGAACGCTGCCGTGCTCTACGCCCAGGGCCAGCCGCACACGGCCATCGCGCAGCGGCTCGGGCTGACTTCGGCCACGGTGCGCACCTACCTGCGCGACGCCTACGCCCAGCTCGGCGTGTGCAACAAGATCGAGCTGCTCGCGGCGCTCAACGACGCCGCGCCCGATCGGTAGATTCCCGCCCCCTCTGCAACTGCGGAGGGCTGCGCCGGGAGCCGCTCGCTATCGTGCGCCGCGCACCCGGTGCCCGTGGTGCGATCGACAAGCAACCCCCAGGAGCAGCGAATGACAGTGTCCATCCGCCAGCCGGCCACCGGCAGGCCCGAACGTGCTGCGCGCCGCGCCCGACGCATTCCACCCGTCCTCGGGCTGGCCGCGGCGGCGCTGCTGGGCGCCTGCAGCGACGACGAGCTCGACCCGCCCGCGTCGAAGCCGCTGGCCGAGGCCTGCCCGGCCTTCGCCCCGGCCGGCCTGCCCCACGACGCCAAGCTGTTGAAGACGGAACTGCGCGAAGCGGCCGACGGCAAACCCAGGGCGTGCATCGTGCGCGGCGAGATCAAGTCTTCCGAGGTGTCGACCATCACCTGGGCAGTCGAACTTCCCGAAGGGGCCGACTGGAACGGCAAGACGCTCACCGTCGGCGGCGGCGGCATGGACGGCTTCATCCCCACCGACGATCCCTGGTACCACATGGCGGTCATGGGCCCGTCATCGGCGCCGTTCGTGCGCATCAGCTCGAACTCCGGCCACTGGTTCTCGCCGGACGTCAACTGGATCCTCGACGACGCCGCGCTGAAGAACCATGCCTACGAAGCCAACCACAAGGTGCTGGAGGTGGGCGTGCGGCTGGCGAGGATGTTCTACGGCAAGGAGCCGACGCGCCGCTACATGATCGGCCAGTCCAACGGCGGGCGCTCGGGCCTGATGGCCGCCAGCCGCTATCCGAACGACTACCACGGCATCGTCGCCTTCGCGCCGGCCATCAGCCAGCAGGCGCACCAGGTCAACCTGGGGCCGAACAACCGTTGGGTCTATGGCGCCCGGGATAACTGGATGAGCCCGGGCAAGACGGCGCTGTTCGCCGCGGCCGAGATCCGCGCCTGCGACACGCTCGACGGGCTGGCCGACGGCGTCATCGGCAATGCCGAGGCCTGCACCTACGTGCCCAACGACCTGAAGTGTGCTGACGACGCCGTCGGGGCCAGCGACGACCGCTGCCTGACCAGCGGCCAGATCGAGGCCATCCGGCTGAACCACGCGGACAAGAACGTGCCGCTCGAACTGGCGAACGGCATGACCGGCTACGAGCGCTACGGGCGCGGTGGCGCCGCCACCGGCGACTGGGTGCCGTATGCCTTCGGCGACAACTTCGACGGCGTGGGCTGGCCGGCGCGAGGCTTCAGCTACATCGCGCCGACCGTGTTCATCCAGGCCCTGACCGGCGACCCGACGGCCGACTCGATCAGCCACGACCCGCTGACCATTGCCGGCAAATGGCGCGCGCTGTCCGACACCATGGAGCCCGGGGTCTCGCTGTCGGCCTTCGCCAAGGCGGGCGGCAAGCTGCTGGTCTGGTACGGCATCGGCGACACCTGCGTGTCCGTGTACCGCACCGCGAGCTACCTCGACCGGGTGCGCCAGGACAGCGGCGACGCGCTGTACCGCAGCTACGCGCGCTTCGTCACCTCACCGGCCATCGGCCACGACTTCACCGGCCCGGGCGCTGCGCCGGTGGACATGCTGAAGTCGATGGTGGCGTGGGTGGAGAACGGCACGGCGCCGGACCAGCTGGTCGGCGCGCACGCCAACGCCCAGGGCGAGGTGGAGTTCGAGCGGCCCCTGTGCCCGTACCCGGCCTACGCGCACTACAACGGCAGCGGCGATCCGAAGCTGGCGAGCAGCTTCAGCTGCAAGGTCAACGGCGCGCCCTGAGCCAGGCGTCGCGCCGCTGCGCGGACAGGCCCCAGCGGTGCCGGCGTCTCAGGCCCAGAACGGCCGCGCCTTGCGCAGCCTGGCCAGCACCTTGGTGCAGCGGCCGATGGCGTCGTCGCGTTCGTGCGCCAGCCAGCCCAACGCGAACATCGCCAACGGGTCGTCGGCGGCGGCGCCCTTGAACAGCGCGCGCGCCACGCACACGTCGTTGAAGTCGCCCAGCGCCTCCTGCGCCGGCGCGAGCAGCTTCAGGAACTCGCGCAGCCGCGCCTTGGCGAACAGCGCGCCGGCGAACTCGCTCAGGTAGCGCAGCCGCTTGACGCGCTTGCGCAGCCGGTGCCGCGCCACGTCGTCCAGCGCATCGAAACGCGCCGCGTCGCGCCGCACCTGCTTGAACAGCCGCGCCAGGCGCTCGCGCGCCGCTTCCACGAAAGGCTGCGGCGACGGCGCCGCGCCGGCGGC
>DAORHX010000265.1:0-5420 GCA_035438245.1 Rubrivivax sp. | reverse complement strand
CGGTGGACACCGCCACCAGCGCCGAGTTCTTGAACGCGCCGGTGGCGAAGGCGTTCGGCGGGCCGTCGTAGATCGCCACCTCGGGCATGTCGACGCCGGCCTGGCCGGCGAAGCGGCGCACCGTCTCGACGATCCAGGCATGCGTCGGGTCGCGTGAATCGTTGATGATCTGCGCGCCGGTGCTGGCCTTGGCCATGGTCTTGCTCAGCAACAGCGAGATGATCGCGCCGGCGAAGCCGACCACCAGCGAGAACACCAGCAGCCCGCCGACGTTCAAGCCGTTGGCGTCGAGCCAGCGGTTCAGGCCGAACAGGTTGATGACGATGCCCAGCACGACCATCACGGCCAGATTGGTCATCACGAACAGCATGATTCTTTTCATGGCTCAAGCCTCGGTGCAGACGGCGAACAGGATGGGGACGGTCGGGCGGAATTAAAGCCCAGCGCGGCGGAGTCTGCCAGAGCCTGTCAAGCGCCGCCGGGCTTGGCCAGGCGCTTGTCGCGCAGCACGAACTGCGTGCCGCGGCGGTCCAGCTCGAACAGCTGCGTCGCTTCGATCAGGTCGAGCAGCTTGCGGTAGCCGTAGTTGCGCGGGTCGAACGAGGCCTGGTTGCCGATCTGCTGGCCCACCGCGCCCAGCGCCGACCAGCCGTCCTCGCCGGCGGCCGACTCGACGGCGTTGCGCAGCAGCGTCACCAGCCGGGCATCCTGCTTCAGCTGGGCGGTGTCGAGCCGCGCGGGCGCTGACGCATCGGCCGCGGCCTCGTCGCCGTTGCCACCGTTGCCGGCGCTGCTGCGGCGCCGCTTCGTCGCCTTGCCGGTCTCGGCCATGGCGGGCCGCGCCGCCGGCTCGGCACCGCCAAGCGTCTCCAGGTACAGGAAGCGCGAGCAGGCGTTGACGAAGGGCAGCGGCGTCTTCTTCGCGCCGAAGCCGAAGACCTGCGCGCCCTTGGCCTTCAGGTGCATCACCAGCGGCGTGAAGTCGGCGTCCGACGACACGATGCCGAAGGCGTCGGGCTGGTCGGTGTAGAGCAGGTCCATCGCCTCGATGACCATGCCCATGTCGGTGGCGTTCTTGCCCTTGCTGTAGTCGAACTGCTGCACCGGGCGGATCGCGTACTCGTGCAGCACCGCCTCCCAGCCCTTCAGGCCGTCCTTCTTCCAGTTGCCGTAGGCGCGGCGGATGTTGGTCACGCCCACCTTGGCCAGCTCGGCCAGGATGACATCGATCTTCGACGCCGGCGAGTTGTCGGCGTCGATCAGCAGCGCGATGCGCGGTTGTTTCTCGATCATGCCGCGGCCCCGAGCTGCCAGTCGAGCACCTCGCCGCCGCACAGCGGCTTCAGCTGCTGCGCGCCGAAGGGCAGGCCTTCCGGCAACGTCCAGCCTTCGCGGCGCAAGGTGACGTGCCCCGTGTTGCGCGGCAGGCCGTAGAAATCGGCGCCATGGAAACTGGCGAAGCCCTCCAGCTTGTCCAGCGCGCCGGCGGCGTCGAAGGCGGCGGCGTACAGCTCCAGCGCCGACAGCGCGGTGTAGCAGCCGGCGCAGGCCGCGGCATGCTCCTTCAGCGGCGCGGCATGCGGCGCGCTGTCGGTGCCGAGGAAGAACCTGGGCGAGCCCGAGGTCGCGGCGGCCACCAGCGCGCGCCGGTGTTCCTCGCGCTTGAGCACCGGCAGGCAGTAGTAGTGCGGCCTCAAGCCCCCCTGGAAGATGGCGTTGCGGTTGAACAGCAGGTGGTGCGCGGTGATCGTCGCGGCGAGCCGGTCGTCGCCGGCGGCGACGTACTGTGCGGCCTGCAGCGTGGTGATGTGCTCGAACACGATCTTCAGCCCGGGCAGGTCGCGGCGCAGCGGATCGAGCACGCGCTCGATGAACACCGCCTCGCGGTCGAAGACATCGATGTCGGCGTCGGTAACCTCGCCATGCACCAGCAGCAGCAGGCCTTCGCGCTGCATCGCCTGCAGCGTCGCATGGGTCTTGCGCACGTCGGTCACGCCGGCGTCGCTGTTGGTCGTGGCGCCGGCCGGGTAGAGCTTGCACGCGACGATGCCGGCCTCGCGCGCGCGGCGCATCTCGTCCGGCGGCGTGTTGTCGGTCAGGTACAGCGTCATCAGCGGCTCGAAGTCCGCACCCTCGGGCAGTGCGTCGACGATGCGCCGCTTGTAGTCCAGCGCCTGTGCGGTGGTCGTCACCGGGGGCCTCAGGTTGGGCATGACGATGGCACGCGCGAACTGCCGAGCACTGTGCGGCAGCACCGCGCGCAGCGCATCGCCGTCGCGCAGGTGCAGGTGCCAGTCGTCGGGGCGGGTGAGCGTCAGCGTCCGGGTCATCGGCGCATTGTGGCAGCCCCGGTCGGCGCGCCGGATGACTGCACAATGTCGCTCCTGCGCTTGCCCTTTTCGATTCAACAGGAGACCCCCTCATGTCGCGATTCACGACCCCCTTGCTCGCTGTCGCCCTGCTCGGCCTGGCCGGCGCCGCCACGGCACAGACCGTGCTGAAGATCGGCTACCCGACCAGCAAGGAATCGCACTACGGCGTCGGCGTCGTCACCTTCTGCGACGAGATCGCCAAGGGCACGGCCAACCGCTACAGCTGCCAGCAGTTCCCGAACAGCGCACTCGGCGGCGAGCGCGAGATGATCGAAGCGGTGCAGCTGGGCACGCTCGACCTGGTGAACACCAGCACCGGGCCGCTGGGCAACTTCGTGCCCGAGGTGAAGATCGTCGACATCCCCTTCCTGCTGCGCGACTACGACCACGCGCGCCACGTGATGGACGGCCCGATCGGGCAGGACATGCTGAAGAAGATGCAGGCCAAGGGGCTGGTCGGCATCGCCTGGACCGAGAACGGCTTCCGCCACATGACCAACAACAAGCGCGCGATCAACTCCGCGCAGGACGCCGCCGGCCTGAAGGTGCGCACGATGGAGAACAAGGTGCACATGGAGGGCTACAAGAGCTTCGGCCTGCTGCCCACGCCGATGGCCTGGCCGGAAGTGTTCGGCGCGCTGCAGCAAGGCACGGTCGACGGCCAGGAGAACCCGATTCCGGTGATCCTGGCGGCCAAGTTCGCGCAGGTGCAAAAGCACCTGTCGCTGACCGGGCACGTGTATTCGCCGGCGGTGATCATCCTCACGCCGTCGGTGTGGGCCAAGCTGTCCGACACCGACAAGCAGGTGTTCCTCGAGGCCGGCAAGAAGGCCGGCGCGGCGCAGCGCAAGAAGGTCAACGACGACGAGGCCAGCGGCATCGCGCAGCTGAAGAAGGACGGCATGCTGGTGGTCGAGAAGGTCGACGGCGACAGCTTCCGCAAGGCGGTGCAGACCGTGTATCCGAACTTCGCCAAGGAGTTCGGCGCCGACAAGATCGCCGCGATCCAGGCCGTCAAGTGATCCCCCCCGTAGCGCCTTTGGCGCTTCCCCCCAGGGGGGCGCCGCCAGCAGCCCGGCGAAGCCGGTTCCGCGGCGGCTGCTTGAAGGCGTTTGCGGCCGGGTCAGTGCACGAAACCCTGGGCGATGGCGTCCGTTGAGCGCGGCCTGCTGGCGGTCAACCGCTGGGCGCTGATCGCGCTGCTGACGGCGATGACGGTGCTGATCTTCACCAACGTCGCGCTGCGCTACCTGACGCACGAGTCCATCGAATGGGCCGAGGAAGTCGCGCGCCACCTGATGATCTGGCTGACCTTCGTCGGCGCCGGCCCGGTGCTGCGCCACGGCGGCCACATCGCCATCGACAACCTGCAGGATGCCTTGCCGCGGACCCTCGCGGTGGCATTGCGCGTCGTCGTGGCGCTGCTGCTGACGGGCTTCTTCGTCTTCATGGTCTGGTACGGCGTGCTGTACATGCAGCGCACGCAGTTCCAGACCACCGCCGCGACGCAGGTCTCGTTTGCCTACATCTACGCCGCCATGCCGGTGGGCGGCGTGCTGCTGCTGGCGCACTGGCTGCTGATCGTGCGCGGCTTCGTGCGCGAGCGCGCGTTCGCGGCTGACGCGCACTTCGACGCCCAGGCCGCGGCGTCGCTCTGAGCCGCGATGAGCGCCTCGCTGATCCTGCTGCTGTCGGCCTGCGTGTTCCTCGCCATCGGCGTGCCGGTGGCCTTCGCGCTGGGCCTGTCCGCGCTGGCGGCGATCGCGCTGGGCTCGCACTTCCCGCCGATCGTGCTGCTGAAGGAAACCTTCACCGGCATCGACAGCTTTCCGCTGATGGCGGTGCCGTTCTTCATCCTGGCGGCCGAGCTGATGAGCGGCGGCTCGCTGACCGAGGTGCTGCTGCGCTTTGCCGCGCAATTCGTCGGCCACCGGCGCGGCGGCCTCGGCTACACCAACGTCGCCGGGTTGACCTTCTTCTCAGGCATCTCGGGTTCGGCGCTGGCCGACGCCGCCGGCCCGGGCTCGATGATGATCCGCATGATGGACAAGGCCGGATACGACCGCGCCTATGCCGCCGCACTCACAGCGTCGACCGCCATCGTCGGGCCGATCATCCCGCCGTCGATCATCATGATCATCTACGCGCTGCAGGACGAGCGTGTATCGGTGGGCACGCTGTTCGTCGCCGGGCTGCTGCCCGGGCTGCTGATCGCCATCGGCATGTGCGTCGTCAACTGGCAGGTGAGCAAGCAGCGCGACTACCGCGGTGACGGCGAGCATCCGGGCTGGCGCGAGATCGCCATCACCAGCATCAAGGCGCTGCCGGCGCTGGCACTGCCGGTGCTGATCCTCGGCGGCATGCGCGCCGGCTGGTTCACGCCCACCGAGGCGTCGGTGGTGGCGGTGTTCTACGCGCTGCTGTGCGGCAAGTTCGTCTACCGCACATTGCAGTGGCAGGCGCTGCCCGACATCCTGGCGCGCTCGGCGCTGCTGTCGGCCAGCGTGTTGATCATCATCGGCCTGTCGGGCGCCTTCGCCTGGGTGCTGACCATCGAGGGTGTGCCGCAGCAGATGGCCGAATGGATGGTGGCGCAGCAGTTCTCGCAGGCCACCTTCCTGATCGCGGTGAACCTGTTCCTGCTGGCCTTCGGCATCTTCATCGAGCCGCTGCCCGGCGTGATGGTGCTGGCGCCGATCCTGGCGCCGGTGGCGTTGAAGCTGGGCGTGGACCCGACGCACTTCGCGATGATCGTGATCTTCAACCTGACGCTGGGCATGATCACGCCGCCGGTCGGCAGCCTGCTGTTCGTCACCAGCAACGTCGCCAAGGTGCCGATGGGCGCCTTGGTGCGCGAGCTGAAGCCGTTCCTCGTGGCGCACGGCGTGATCCTGCTGATCATCACCTTCGTGCCGGCGCTGTCGACCTGGCTGCCGCACCAGTTGGGCTTCAAGTAGATCGACTCCACGTTCACGTGCAGCATCTGGAATGCTGCTTGCGGCGCAAAGCGGAATTTCAGAAGTCCGCTGTCCGTGTGAAGAGCCGGCG
>DAORHX010000264.1:0-5432 GCA_035438245.1 Rubrivivax sp. | reverse complement strand
AACGCCTTCGCCACCGGCGCGTTCAAGAACTCGGCGCTGGTGGCGGTGTCCACCGGCTTGCTGCAGAGCATGACGCGCGAGGAGGTCGAGGCGGTGATCGGCCACGAGGTGGCGCACGTGGCCAACGGCGACATGGTGACGATGACGCTGATCCAGGGCGTGATGAACACCTTCGTGGTCTTCATCTCGCGCATCGTCGGCTACTTCGTCGACCGCGTGCTGCTGAAGAACGAGCGCGATGGCGTCGGCCCCGGCTTCATGATCACGACCATCGTCATGGACATCCTGCTCGGCTTCGTCGCCGCGATGATCGTCGCCTGGTTCTCGCGCCAGCGCGAGTTCCGCGCCGATGCCGGCGCCGCGCAGCTGATGGGCCGCAAGCAGCCGATGATCAACGCGCTGGCGCGGCTGGGCGGGCTCGACCCCGGCGAGATGCCGAAGACGCTGCAGGCCATGGGCATCAGCGCGCGGCCCAGCGGCCTGATGGCGCTGTTCTCCAGCCACCCGCCGATGGAACAGCGCATCGCGCGGCTGCAGCAGGCGGCTTGAGCAGCTGTCGCGCAGGTGCCGTGCCGGCACGACAGGACGTGCCGCCACGGCCTCGCCCGGTGGTGAGAACGAGGCAGACGAGGCGGCGATCTCGTGCAGCTACGAAAGTTGGCATCACACGAGGTGGCCCTTCACCGCGACGTTCGCCTGCGCGCCCTGCGCGAGGCTCCGGACTCCTTCGGCGAAACCTTCGCAGACGCGGCGGACCGGCCGATCTCCTATTGGGAGGAACTCACCCGTACTGTCACCGAGCTCGGCCGGCATGTCATGTTCCTCGCGCATGAAGGTGACGACGTCATCGGCTCGGCATACGGGCTCCTTGATCGGGAGCACGGCGACGCTGGTCGGGTGGGTGGCATGTGGGTCGAAGCCGCCTGGCGCCGCCGCGGCGTCGGACTTGCCTTGCTGCAGGAAGTGTTCGGCTGGGCTCGCAGCCGCGGCTTGAAGCGCCTCGGTTTGTGGGCGCCGGCTCACAGCCCGGCCGCGATGGCCTTGTACTCTCGGGCCGGCTTTCGTGAGACCGGAATCCGGCGTCAGCTTCCGACCGATCGGTCGCTCTCGATCGTCGAGATGGAGGTCGAGCTATGAGGCCAGGCCTGCGCAGACGCGCCGCGCGCAAGCGCCGGCGCGATGCGTTCAAGTCGGCAGGAAACCTTCGATCGACAGGTAGCGCTCGCCGGTGTCGTAGTTGAAGCCGAGCACCCGGCTGCCGGCGGGCAGCTCGGGCAGCTTCTGGGCGATGGCCGCCAGCGTGGCGCCGCTGGAGATGCCCACCAGCATGCCTTCCTCGCGCGCGCAGCGCCGCGCCATCTCGCGCGCCGGCTCGGCGTCGACCTGGATCACGCCGTCGAGCACGGCGGTGTGCAGGTTCGTCGGGATGAAACCGGCGCCGATGCCCTGGATCGGGTGCGGGCTCGGCTGGCCGCCGCTGATCACCGGCGACGCCGATGGCTCGACCGCGAAGACCTTCAGCTTCGGCCACTTGGCTTTCAGCGTCTGCGCGCAGCCGGTGATGTGGCCGCCGGTGCCCACGCCGGTGATCAGCACGTCCAGCCCTTCGGGGAAGTCGGCCAGGATCTCCTTGGCCGTGGTGCGCACGTGCACCTCGATGTTCGCCGGGTTCTCGAACTGCTGCGGCATCCACGCGCCGGGTGTGCCGGCGACGATCTCCTCGGCGCGGGCGATCGAGCCTTTCATGCCCTTCTCGCGCGGCGTCAGCTCGAAGGTGGCGCCGTAGGCCAGCATCAGGCGGCGGCGCTCGACGCTCATGCTGTCGGGCATCACCAGCACCAGCTTGTAGCCCTTGACCGCGGCGACCATCGCCAGCCCGATGCCGGTGTTGCCCGAGGTCGGCTCGACGATCGTGCCGCCGGCCTTGAGCAGGCCGCGCGCTTCGGCGTCTTCGACCATCGACAGCGCGATGCGGTCCTTGATCGAGCCGCCGGGGTTGGCGCGCTCGGACTTGATCCATACCTCGGCGCCGCCGAACAGCCGGTTGATGCGGATGTGTGGCGTGTTGCCGATCGTCGCCAGGATGTCGTTCGCCTTCATCGAAAAGCCTCCACGGGTTGCATGGACCGATAATCGCACAGTGAAGCAAGCCAGACCGCCGCTGGTGCAACGGCCGAAAGGCCGCACTGGAGGAAGGTCCGGACTGCGCAGGGCGGCGTAGCAGCTAACGGCTGTCCACCGCGAGGTGAGGATCAGAGCAACAGAGACGAGTCGGAGCGGTCCCGCACGGGGTGCTCTGCGAGGGGCCGGCGCAAGCCGGCCACCGGGTGGCGCAAGCCGCCCGGCCGCGGCGAAGGCCGCGGGCCGAGCAGCCACCCGCAGCGGCAAGGCCGCTGCGGGTGAAACGGGCAATCTCTACGCGCAGCAACACCAAATAGGCACACGACGATCCGGCCCGGGGAGTGTGCGGGTAGGTGGCACCGAGCCGCACAGTGATGTGCGGCCCAGATGAATGGCGGTCACGGCGCCGCAGCGGCAACGCTGCGGCGCCGCACAGAATCCGGCCTATCGGCTTGCTTCACACTGTTTCGCTTGGCACCTTACCCGCGGTAATGTGCTAACCTGCCGCGCATGATCCAGGCACAAAGCAAACTCACGTCTCAAGGCCAGGTGTCGGTGCCTGCGGCGGTGCGCCGCCAGCTGGGCCTGGGCCCGGGCGGCGTGCTCGAATGGGTCGAAGAAGGCGGGCGCATCGTGGTGCGGCGCGCCGCCGCGCACGACAGTGCGGCGGTGCATGGCGCGCTGTTCCCCGACGGCGCCGGCCCGCGCAAGTCGCTCGTCGAACTGAAACAGGGCGTGGCGCTGGCGATGCGCCGCCGGCATGCGCGCGATTGACACCAACGTGCTGCTGCGCCTGCTGGCGCGCGACGATGCAAGGCAGACCGCAGCGGCCGAAGAATTCGTCGCCACCGGGGCCTGGGTCTCGCACCTGGTGCTGGCCGAAGCGGTGTGGGTGTTGACTGCCGTCTACGACAGGCAAGCCGTCCAGTTGATCGCCGCGCTGGAGATGCTGCTCGCGCACCAGACCCTGGTGCTGCAAGACGCGGACACCGTGGCCGCCGCGCTGGCGCACTTCAGGCGCCGGCCGGCGCTGGGCTTTTCCGACTGCCTGGTGCTGGAGATCGCGCGCAAGGCGGGTCATGTGCCACTGGGCAGCTTCGACAAGGCACTCACGTCGTTGCCGCAAGCCCAGCGGCTGTGAGCTGGCGCAGGGGCGGCGCAGCGCGCCGGCGTTTCAAGCCGGCAGCACCAGCGCCTGCCGCACCTGCCAGCGCAAGCCGCTGTCGGCCGCGGCCGGCTGCAACTGCATCTCGAGCATGGCGCGGTCGGCCGGGTCGATGGCGCGCCACAGGAAGTCGCGCGCATTGCCCGGGTCGCCGGCGATGAACAGCTGCGACGTGAGCTCGCCGAAGCTCGCGTGGCGGACCTTGATGTGGATGTGCGGCGTGCGCCCGGGGTAGACCACCGGCTTGATGCTGCGAAAGCGCAAGCGCCCGTCGCTGCCGCTGCGTGCGGCGCCGAAGCCCTGGAAGCCCGGGTCGTACTGGCCGGCGCCCAGGCGCACGCCGGGGTGGCGGTAGGCGCCGAGCGCGTCGCACTGCCAGATCTCGACCTCGGCGCGATCGACGATGCGGCCGTTCACGTCCTGCAGCTGCAGCTCCAGCCCGAGCAGCTCGCCGCGTGCCTCGAGCGTGCGGCCGTCGCGCTGCACGCGGCTCAGGTCGGCGTCCCAGTCGCTCCATAGCTCGCGCCAGGCGCGCGGCGGGTAGAACGGGCCGTCGGTCATCGGCGCCACGGTGCGCCGCGAGCTGGCCAGCGCCGGCAGTGCCAGAGGGCTCAGCAGCGCCGCGCCGCCGAGCGTCAGGCGGCGGCGCAATGGGTCCGAGGGGCGGGGCATCATGCTCAGGGCGACCTTACACTGCAAAAGTTCCCGCCCCCTCCTGAATGAACCCCGACGCCCACCTGCTCTGGCGCGGCCCGCGCTGGAAGCTGGCCATGTTGCTGGCCTGCCTTGGCATGCTCGGGCCGTTCTCGATCGACACCTACATCCCGGCCTTCACCGGCATCGCGCGGTCCTTGGACGCCACGCCGCTGCAGATGCAGCAGACGCTGTCGGCCTACCTGTTCGGCTTCGCGCTGCTCAACCTGTTCCACGGCGCGCTGTCCGACAGCCTGGGCCGCCGCCCGGTGATCCTGTGGGGCATCGGCGTGTTCGTGCTCGCCTCGGTGGGCTGCGCGCTGTCGCAGAGCATCGGCCAGCTGGTGCTGTTCCGCGCGCTGCAGGGCATGAGCGCCGGCGCCGGCATGGTGGTGTCGCGCGCCATCATCCGCGACATGTTCGTGCCTGCCGAGGCGCAGCGTGTGATGTCGCAGGTGACGATCTATTTCGGCATCGCGCCGGCGGTGGCGCCGATGGTCGGCGGCTGGCTCTTCGTCGGCCTGGGCTGGCATGCCATCTTCTGGTTCCTGGCGCTGATCAGCGCCGTGCTGTGGGCCACCGTGTGGCGCTCGCTGCCCGAGACGCTGCACGCCACGCAGCGCCAGACGGTGCACCTGGGACAGCTGCTGCGCGGCTACCTGCAGATGGTGTCGAGCCCGCGCTTCATGGCGCTGGCGCTGGCCAGCGGCATCCCTTTCAACGGCATGTTCCTCTACGTGCTCAGCGCGCCGGTGTGGCTGGGCGAGATCCTGCAGCTGCAGCCGACGCAGTTCTTCTGGTTCTTCATCATGAGCGTGTCCGGCATCATGCTCGGCGCCTGGCTGTCGGGGCGGCTGGCCGGGCGCATCAAGCCCAAGTACCAGATCCGCCGCGGATTCGTCATCATGCTCGGCACCTCGCTGGCCAACGTCGCGCTCAGCCTGTTCGCCGCACCGCATCCGTTCTGGGCGATGCTGACGGTGTCGATCTTCTCCTTCGGCTGGGCGCTGATGGTGCCGGTGGTGACGCTGATGGTGCTGGACCTGGTGCCCGAGCGGCGCGGCATGGCCAGCTCGGTGCAGGCCTTCATCGGCAGCATGGCCAACGGACTGGTGGCCGGCGTGATCGCGCCGCTGGTGATGCATTCGGCGCCGGCGCTGGCGCTGACCTCGATCGGCATGCTGAGCATCGGCATCGTCGCCTGGATCTGGGTCAAGCCACGCGTGACCTGAGCCGCGGGCCCCGGCTCAAGCCTCCGCCTGCCGCGGCCGATACCGTGGCATGAACGCCGAAGAAGCGCCAGGCAGTCGCCTTCGCCGCATGCCGCGCAAGCTGCTGATCGTCGCCGCCGGCGGCGTGTTGCTGCTGGCCGTGCTGGGCGGCGGCGTCGCCTGGATGTGGCCGTCCGCGCCGGCCGCGAAGACGCCGCGCGTGCGTGCCGCGGCGGCGCCGG
>DAORHX010000263.1:0-5446 GCA_035438245.1 Rubrivivax sp. | reverse complement strand
GTCATGAAGCGTTCGCCGGGCATGATCAGCGGAATGCCCGGCGGGTAGGGCACGACCATCACCGCGGTGACGCGGCCCTTCAGCTGGTCGATCGGCACCGGCTCGACGCGGCCGTGCACCATGCGGTCGTAGGCCTCGGACGGCGTCATCGCCGGCTCCGGCAGCTCGGTGTACATCGCGTTCATCGCCACCGCGGTGTCGTTGTCGCGGTAGCAGGCGTGCAGCGCGTCGCACAGGTCGCGCAGGCCCCAGCCGGCGTAGGCGTGCTTGCCGGCCTCGGCGATGCTCGGCAGCGTCTGCTTCAGCGGCGCGTTGCGGTCGTAGTCGTTCTTGAAGTCGACCAGCGCGTCGACCATCGAACTCCACTTGCCGCGCGTGATGCCCAGCGAGAACAGGATCAGGAAGCTGTACAGGCCGGTCTTCTCGACCACCAGCCCGCGCTCCCACAGGTACTTGCTGACCACCGCCGCCGGGATGCCGCTCTTCGCCAGCTTCGCGCCCTTGCCGAGGCCCGGCGTGAGCAGCGTGACCTTGATCGGGTCGAGCATCACGTAGTCGTCGGCGACCTTGCCGAAGCCGTGCCACGAGGCTTTCGGGTCGAGCACCCAGTCGGCGGTGGCGGGGGCCTTGGCCAGGTCCAGCCCGTCGGGCTGCCAGACCTGGAACCACCAGTCGTTCTTCTTGAAGCCGGCGCCCAGCGCGGCCAGCGCACGGCGGAAGTGCATCGCCTCGTCGTGCGTCTCCTGCACGATGGCGCGGCCGCTGCTGCCTTCCATCATCGCCGAGCTGACGTCGAGCGAGGCCATGATGCCGTAGTGCGGCGAGGTCGAGCCATGCATCATGAAGGCGTCGTTGAAGCGCGTGGTGTCGATCTTGCGCTTCTCGGACTCCTGGATGTGGATCATCGACGCCTGCGAGAACGCCGCCAGCAGCTTGTGCGTCGAGTGCGTGGCGAAGACCAGCGTGTGGTCGGCGCGCGCATGGCCGCGCGGCACGCCCATCGCATGGCGGCCGGCATAGAACTCGTGGAACGCGGCGTAGGCGTACCAGGCTTCGTCGAAGTGCAGCGCATCGACCTGGTTGGCGGCGACGGCCTTGATCTTCTCGGCGTTGTAGCAAAGGCCGTCGTAGGTGGAGTTGGTCACCACGGCGATGCGCACGCTGCCCTTGTGGTTGCGCGCGATCGGGCTGGCGGCAATCTTCTTCTTGATCGCCTCGGGCGAAAACTGCTCGAGCGCGATCGGGCCGATGATGCCGTAGTCGTTGCGCGACGGCGTGAAGTAGATCGGCGTCGCGCCGGTCATGATCAGCGAATGCAGCAGGCTCTTGTGGCAGTTGCGGTCGACGATCACCAGGTCGCCGCGCCCGGCCATCGAGTGCCAGACGATCTTGTTCGCGGTCGAGGTGCCGTTGGTGACGAAATAGGTGTGGTCGGCGCCGAAGACCTGCGCCGCATAGGCTTCGGCTTCCTTCACCGGCCCGGTGTGGTCGAGCAGCGAGCCCAGTTCGGGCACCGAGATCGACAGGTCCGATCGCAGCGTGTTCTCGCCGAAGAACTGGTGCAGCGCATAACCGGCCGGCGACTTGAGGAACCCGACGCCGCCGGCATGCCCGGGCGTGTGCCACGAATAGGCCGAACGTTCGGCATGCTGCACCAGCGCCTTGAAGAAGGGCGGCAGCAGCTGGTCCAGGTAGTCCTCGGCGGCGCGCATTACCTGCCGCGCCAGGAACGACACCGTGTCCTCGTACAGGTAGAGGATGCCGTGCAGGTTGCGCAATGCCTGCACCGCCTTCGGCGACGTGCCTTCGAGCGTGGCGCTCTCGCCGAGCGCGATCACCGGCAGCCCTGGTGCGCGCTGGTGCACCGCGTCCATCAGCGCGACGATGCGCTTGGCGGTGTCGGGGTCGGTCTGCAGCGCCTCGGCGCTGAACAGCACGGCGGCCAGCCCGCGGTGCGCCGTGGCCAGGATGCCGGCATCGGCGCCGTTGTCGACCGCGATCGTCTTCCAGCCCTCGGCTTCGAGCTGCTGCTGCAGCTCGCGCAGGCGCACGCCGGCCACGCTCTGCGCGCGGATGTCGCCATGGGCGATCAGGATCGGGAAATGTCCTCGCAACAGCATCGGGGCCTCCTCTAGAACGTGACCTTGGTCGAGAACTGCAAGCGGTAGTCGGTGGCCGACTGGCCGTCCTTCTGTTCGAGTTCGCCCCACACGAACTCCAGCCCGGTGGTGACGTTCTTCCACGGGTAATAGAGCACGTTGAGGTTGCCGTAGCTGCCGCGCCTGAAGGCGGTGGCGGTCTGGCCGCCGGTGTTGTCCTGTTGGTGCTGCGAGAAGCCGACCGTGCTGCTCCACTGGTCGTTCCACCAATGGTTGTAGTAGGCCAGCCAGCCGATCGACTGCACCGTCTCGGCGCGCAGCGCCGAGTCCGGTGCCAGGTCGACGCCACCGTCGTTCATGTAGCTGGCGATGGCCTTGCCCCAGGTGAAGCCGGCGTTGAGCTGGCTCTTGCCGAAGACCTTCAAGGTGCCGGTCAGGTTCAAGCCGTAGCCGGTCTTGTGGCCCGAGGGGTTGCCGTCGGGCGTCAGCGTCTGCTGGAAGCCGACCTGGCGCAGGATGCCGGCCGCGCGCACATGGCCCCAGTCGGCGGCGTAGCGGAAGGCGCCGGTCAGGTCGGGCAGCCGGTTCCAGCCTTCGAAGCCGGCGCCGAAGTCGGGCGAGATGTCGCTGATCTTGCCGGTGTCCAGCGCCGAGTTCGGCGCCTCCAGCGCGAGCGAGAGGCCCATGCCGTCCTGGCTCCACGGCGTGATGCGCAACTGCGGGTTGCGCACGAACACCATGCCGGCCGGCCCCCAGTAGTCGATCGTGTTCGGGAACACGTCGATGTCCATGAAGTTGGAGTAGTACTGGCCGGCGCCGAACATGCCGAGCTCGGCCCAGATGCTGAGCCAGTGGATCGAGGTGCTGCCGTCGCTGCCGAACAGGTCGAAGCTCAGGTCGGTCTTGACCAGGCCGAACGAGGTGGGGATGAACGAGCGCAGCCCCAGGCTCGACTGTCGCACGCTGAAGATCCACTCGCCGTCCTTGCCGCAACCCGCGCTACCCGGGCACACCACGGGGATCTGCGACGGCCGCAGCGTCGCGTTCCAGCTCGGGTTCATGCGCTTGAAGTCGTAGATGCTGTCCAGCATCACCTGGCCGTAGACCTCGAGCCGCGCCTTGTCGGCGTCGGCGGTGGCGGCGTCCTCGGCGCGCGTACCGACCGACACCACCGGAGCGCCCCATTGGCCGGGCGCCGGGGCTGCCGCCGCAGCTGGCGCCGCGGGGGCCGGTGCCGGCTTGGCCTGCTCCAGCGCCTTGACGCGGCCCTGCAGGTCCTGGATGGTCTTCAGCGCCTCGTCGAGCCTGGCCTTGAGTTCCTCGTTGGACTGGGCCTGCACCGTGCTGCACAGCGCGAGGGCGAGCGCCGGAATCCATGCCTGCTGTTTCATCGCTTCCCCTGCGGTTCAAGAGGCCTGCCGCGGTGTACCGCGATGCGGGGTTATCCCCGAAGCGAGAACACCGGCAAATCGTACGAAAGTAGGATTTGCCGCGCCTTGGCTGCCCAGTAGCGTCAGTGCCCGCGCAGCGGCTCCAGGCTGGTGCCTGCGCAAGGAGGCAGGCGAAATGCCGATGCGATCCCGCGGCGTGGTCTACATCGTCGATGCCGACGTCTCGGTGCGCCAAGGCCTGGCTCGGCTGATGGACGCCGCCGGCCTCGAGGCAAGGCCGTGCGAATCGACCGCGGCCTTCCTCCACCTGGGGCCGGCCGGGCGCTGCGTCTGCGCGCTGATCGACGTGTCGGACCTGATGCAGTGCGAGCCCGATCCCTGGGCGCAGCTGTGCGCGGCCGCACGCGCCATCCCCATCGTCGCACTATCGCCCGACGACGACCCGGCGACGCGGCAGATGGCGCGTGCCTTGGGCGTGCAGGCCTTCTTCCGCAAGCCGGTGGACGCCGCCGCTCTGCTCGACTCGATCGACTGGGTGCTGCGCACCGAGGCGCGCGACTGATGCGCGGCGCAAGCTGACCACGGGCGCGCTCGGCACCGGTTTGCCCGTATGCTCGCCGCCGGACGGGCCAGCGCAGCGCAGATGCACACGACAGGAGAATCGAAGGACGACCGCGGTGCAGCCGACGGCAGCGCCGGTTTCGAAGCGCTGCTCGCCGAGCTGTCGCTGCGCTTTGCCAACGTCGGCATCGACGGCATCGAGGCCGAGGTCGAGTCGGCTCTGGCGCAGCTTGTCGCGCGGCTCGGCTACGACCGCTGCACCTACGGCGAATTCGTGCCCGACGGCAGCTTCAGCGTCGTGCGCTCGGTGGCCGCCGCCGGCCTGGAGCCGCTGCCGCGCGGGCCGCGTGCCAGCATCGAGCCCTGGGTCATCGAGCAGATCCGCGCCGACTGCGTCGTCGCCCTGCCCGACCTGCCGCACGGCCTGCCGGCCGAGGCCACGGTCGAGGTCGAACGCTGCCGGCGCATCGGGCTGCGGTCGCACCTGTCGGTGCCGTTGCGCGTCGGCGGCCGCATCGTCGGCGCACTGTCCTTCGGCGGCCTGCGCCGCGCCTACCCCTGGCCCGAGCCGACCATCACCCGCCTGAAGATCATCGGCGAGCAGATCGCCGGCGCGATCGCGCGCACCCGTTCCGAGGCAGAGGCGCGGCGCCTGCGCGGCCGGCTCTGGCACGTCGACCGCGTGGCGCGCATCGCCGCCCTCGGCGCCGGCATCGCGCACGAGCTGAACCAGCCGCTGGCGGCCATTCTCAGCAACGCGCAGGCCGGGCTCGCGTATCTCGAGCGCGGCGAGCCGCAACTCGACCAGATGCGCGCCATCCTGCAGGCGGTGGTGCGCGACGACAAGCGCGCGGCCGAGACGATCCGCTCGATGCGCGCGCTGCTGCGGCCCGGCGAGATGGCGCGTGAGCGCATCGACGTGGCGGCCACGCTGCGCGAAGTGCTGCAGCTGCTGGCGGTGGAACTGCGGCAGCAGGGCGTGCACGTCGAGGCCGTGCTGGCGAGTGGCTGCTGGGCGACCGCGGACAAGGCGCAGATCGAGCAGGTGGCGCTCAACCTGGTGATGAACGCGGCCGCGGCGATGCAGGCCTGCCCGCGCGAGCAGCGTGTGCTGCGGGTCTCGGTGGCCGACGACGGCCGGGGCCGCGTCGTCGTGGCAGTGTGTGATCGCGGCCCCGGCATCGCGCCCGAGCAGCGCGACGCGGTGTTCGAGCCGTTCTGGACGGCGCGCAGCGAAGGCCTCGGGCTCGGGCTGCCGATCTGCCGTTCGATCGTGCAGGCGCATGGCGGGCGCATCGAGGTGCTGCCCAATGCCGATGGCGGTGTGACGCTGCGCTTCGAGCTGCCGAGCGCCGCCGCCGCGCAGGCGCACGCCGCGCCCGCGCCGGCCGCGGC
>DAORHX010000262.1:0-5447 GCA_035438245.1 Rubrivivax sp. | reverse complement strand
GCCGCCTTCGGCGGCATAGGCCCGCGCATAGTTCTCGGGCGTCGGCTCGATCTTCGCCAGCGCCAGCCGGCGCAGCGCGGCCTTGGCCACCTGCACCGGCGAGCCGGCCGTCGCGGCGACCTGCGATGCACCGTGGGACATGTCCATCGACGCGCTCCCCGATCAATAGGACCGGCCGAGCGCGGCGCGCGGCGCAGGGCCGCCGAACTCGAGCTCGCCGGCCTGGCCGATCCACGGCGCGCGCCGCGGCAGCACGGTCTGCTGCAGCCAGCGTTCCAGATCGTCGGCCGGAATCGGCCGGCTGAACAGGAAGCCCTGCATCAGGCTGCAGCCGAGGCGGTGCAGCACTTCCATCTGGCGCAGGCTCTCGACGCCCTCGCCGATGACCCGCAGGTTCAGCGAGCGTGCCACGGCGATGATGGCGGTGACGATGCCCGAACTCTGCGGCGTGACACCGAGGTCGCGCACGAAGCTGCGGTCGATCTTCAGCTCCGAGATCGGCAGCGTCGTCAGGTAGGCCAGCGACGAATAGCCGGTGCCGAAGTCGTCGATCGCGACCTCGACGTTGATGTCCTTGAGGCGGTGCAGCGACGGGATGACGCTCTGCAGCTCCTTCATCAGCCCGGTCTCGGTGATCTCCAGCTGCACCATGCGGTGCGGGATGCCGTAGCTGAGCGCGTTCTGGTGGATCTGGTCGATCAGGTCCGAGCGTTCGAACACCCGGCACGGCAGGTTGACCGCGATCGCATCGGCGAAGTCGAAGCTGTTCTGCCAGATGCGCGCCTGGCGCGCGGCCTCGCGCAGCGCCCATTCGGACAGCGGCAGGATCAGCCCCGATTCCTCGGCCAGCGGGATGAAGTCGCCCGGCGGTACCAGCACGCCGTTGCGCTGCCAGCGCATCAGCGCCTCGGCGCCGACCATGCGCGCCGAGCGCACGTCGACCTTCGGCTGGTAGTGCAGCACCAGTTCCTCACGCTCGATCGCCTTGTGCAGCGCGCTTTCCAGCTCGAGCTTCTCGCGGCCGCGGCCGGCCAGCTGCGGGCTGTAGATCGCCGACGCGTCCTTGCCCTGCGACTTGACCGAGAACATCGCGACGTCGGAATTGCGCATCAGGTCGGCCACCGTGCCGCCGTCGCGCGGGAAGATGGCGATGCCGACGCTGGCGGTGACGAAACACTCCTGGCCGCCGACCAGCACCGGGTCGCGCATCACTTCGAGGATGCGGTCGGCCACGCGCTGGGCATCGCGCTCGTCGGCAATCTCCGGCAGCAGCGCGATGAACTCGTCGCCGCCGAGCCGACCGACGGCCTCGAGCGTGCGGTGCGCGCGCGAGCCGACCGCCTCGAGCGCGCCTTCCATGACCTGCTCGCTGTGGCGCACGCAGGCGCGCAGCCGCTGCGCGACCTCCATCAGCAGCTCGTCGCCGGCGGCATGGCCGAGCGTGTCGTTGATGATCTTGAAGCGGTCCAGGTCGATCATCAGGAACGCGCAAGGGTGGCCCAGCCGGCGTGCATGCTCGATCGCACGCTCCATGCGCCACACCAGCTGGCGGCGGTTGGGCAGGCCGGTCAGCGAATCGAAGTTGGCCAGATGGCGGATGCGGTCCTCGGCGACGCGGCGGTCGGTCACGTCCTGCACGATGCCGGTGTAGCCGACGCCGTGGCCGTGTTCGTTGAACTCGGGCTCGGCCTCGACATGGATGATGCGCTGGCGTCCGTCGCGCAGCGCCACCGGCACGTCGGTGGCCAGCACCGCGTTGTGCTGCACGGCGCCTTGCAGCAGCCGCAGCACCGCGCGCCGTTCACTGCGCTGCACCAGCCGCAGGATGCCGCGCAGCCCCAGGTGGTCGCCCGGGTTGCAGCCGAGCACACGCAGGCCCTGGGCCGACAGCGCCAGCGCGCCGCCGCCGTCGGCGGCGCTGCGCCAGTCGAAGCTGCCCATGCGCGCCAGGTCCTGCGCGCGCGCCAGCTTGGCCTGGCTGCGCTCGAGCTCGATGCGCGTGCGCGACGCGCGCAGCAGGTACTGCAGCCGGCCGGCCAGCAGGCTCCACTGGTTGGCCTTGACGAAGAAGTCGGTGGCGCCGGCCTGGTAGGCGCGGGTGATCGAGGCGTCGTCGTCCAGCCCGGTGAGCATCAGCACCGGCACGTTCTCGTAGCCCGGCATCGCACGCAGCCGGCGGCAGGTGGCGAAGCCGTCCAGCCCGGGCATCATCGCGTCGAGCACGATGATGTCCGGCGCCCAGTCGGCGAGCAGCTGCAGCGCGTGCTCGCCGCCGCTCGACTCGGTGATGGCAAAGCCGCGCTCGCGCAGCGCCATCGCCGTCAGCAGCAGGTTGACCTCGTCGTCGTCGACGAGCAGCACCTCGGGCGGCTTGCCGGGCGGGTCGTCGGCAAGCGGACTCGAATTCGTCACTTGCGCCATTTCACTGCGGCAGCAGGCCGCGCACCGCGGCCTGCACACGCTGGCCCTCGGCATGCAGGGCGGACAGCAGCGCAGCCAGATCCTCGGCCTGCTGCGCACGCAGCCGGTTCTCGATCTCGGCGCAGCGCCGCGACAGCTCGAGCGCGCCGACGCTGGCCGACGACGACTTCAGCGTGTGCACGACATGGCGCACCGCCTCGTGGTCGTCACGCTGCAGCGCCTGCGTGGCCTGCGGCAGCAGCCGCTGCAGCGACGCCTCGAAGGCCACCAGCACGCGCTCGACGACACGGTTCGTGCCCTGCGGGTCGAGCTCGCGCAGCCGCTGCAGCGCGAGCTCGTCGAGCACGCAGGCCGGCAACGGGGGCGGTGGAGCGGCGGACATGGCAAGCATGGATGTCGCCGATGATACGGAGGCGGCCCCGCGCTCATCGCCGCAAAAGTCACGCAATTGCCAGCATGCTCCGCGCTTTGGCGGACGTTGCGCACGGCGCACGCTGACGGCGACGGCGCGCAGAGCGCCCAGGGGTGCTCCGTACAATGCCCGGCATGCCCCTGACCAGCGAGATGCCCACCACCGCGTGGCTTTTCGCCTGTCTGGCCTTGCTGCTGGCGGTGGCGGCGGGGTTCGCCGCCGGTCGCTGGCAGGAGCGCGAGCGCCAGCGCGAGCAGCTGCGCGAGGCGCGCGCGCAGCACCGGTTGCTGGCGCAGCTGCTCGACGTGTGGCAGTGGCAGACCGACCGGCACCACCGGCTGCTGCGGCTGCAGCCGCCGGCCGGCGCGCCGGACAGCGCGTGGAGCCACGGCGACTGGGGAGGCCAGCCGTTGTGGGAGCGCTTCTCGGCCGACAACGCGGTGTTGCGTGCACAGCTCGAATCGATGGTCGCGCTGACCGACGTCGCGGTGCGCCCGGCCGGCGCCCCCGGGGCCGACGACTGGTTGTTGCGCGGCACGCCGCGCTTCGACGCCGACGGGCAGTTCGAAGGCTATGTCGGCACCGCGCGCAGCGCGGCACCGGCGCACGGCGCCGCGCTACCGGCGCTGGCGCTCGAAGGCGCCCCGTCCGGCGACGGTGCCGAGCTGCTCAGCGAGCAGGCGGCGTTCAGCTACACCGTGACGCACGACCTGCGCGCGCCGATCCGCGTCGTCGAGGGCTTCGCGCGCATCCTGAAGGAGGACTACGGGCGCGTGCTCGACCGCATAGGCAACGACCACCTCGATCGTGTGCTGGCGGCGGCGGCGCGCATGAACAGCATGATCGACGCGCTGCTGACGCTGGCCAAGCTGTCGTCGCAGCCGCTGGCGCACCAGCCGGTCAACCTGTCGCAGCTGGCCGGCTTCGTCGTCGACGACCTGCGGCGCGGCGCGCCCGACCGCCAGGTCGAGGTCGAGATCGCCCCCGGCATGGTCGCCGACGGCGACCCGACGCTGCTGCGGCTGGTGCTCGAGAACCTGCTCGGCAACGCCTGGAAGTACAGCGCGCACAACCCGCAGGCGCAGATCCGCATCGATACCGACGTGCAGGACGGCCGCACGGTGTTCCATGTCGTCGACAACGGCGCCGGCTTCGACATGCGCAACGCCGACCGGCTGTTCGGCGTGTTCCAGCGGCTGCACAGCGCCAACGATTTCCCCGGCACCGGCGTCGGCCTGGCATCGGTCAAGCGTATCGTGCGCCGCCACGGCGGCGACATCTGGGCCGAATCGGAGCCCGGCCGCGGCGCACGCTTTCACTTCACGCTGCGGCCCTGACGCGCCTGGCGCTGCCGCGACCGCGGCAACGCGCTCAATTCGTCCCCGGCCGCGCCAGCTCCTCGACGGCGCGCACCAGGCGTTCGGCCTGCTCGGCCAGCGGCACGTTGGCGGCGCCGGCGATGCGGCCCAGGCGGGCCAGCGCCTCGGTCCGCGACAGCGAGTAGCGGTGCATCAGCACGCCGGCGGCGAGCGAAACGACGTCGGCCGCCGGCGGCGACGGCGCGGCGGCCACCTGCACGTGCTGCACGCGCAGCCGCTCGAACGCGGCATCGACGGTGGGCACGATCTGCCCGACATCGAGCGGCTTGACCATGTAGGCCACCGCGCCCAGCGCGGCGACCTGCGCCACCGTCTCGCGGTCGGCGAAGGCCGACAGGAAGATGAACGGGATGCGGCAGTAGTCGCGCAGGTACTCGGCGATGTCGAAGCCGCTCTTGCCTTCCATGCGGATGTCCAGCAACGCCAGCTCGGGCCGATGCTTGCGCGCCAGCAGGATCGCATCGTCGCCGTTGTCGGCGTCGATGACCTCGTAGCCGGCCTGTGTCAGGCCGTGCGTGACGGTGGCCAGCACCAGACGGTCGTCGTCGACGACGAGGATCTTGCCCTTGGTGCTCATGGGAGGGTGATGGTGGCTCTTGACGGCGCTATGGCTCGCATTCTCGCCCAAAGCGCCACCCCCCGGCCCCCCCGGATCAGGCGTCTTCGCGCTGCACGCTGGGTGGGCGCAGCCGCACTTCGGTCAGCACCTCGTCGCCCTGCTGCGTCAGCGTGAAGCTGGCGCTGCGCCGCGGCAGCAGCGCACGCACCAGCCCCAGGCCGGAGACACCGCCGGCGATGCGCGCCGGGTCGAAGCCCTCGCGCAGCCGGCCGGCATTGCGCAGGGCCACGCACAGCGCGTCGCCGTCGCAGGACAGCTGGCAATGCACGTCCCCCGCCGGGCTGTGCTTGACGGCATTGGTGAGCAGCTCGTTGAGGGTCAGCGCGATCGGGATCGACTCGGCCTCGGGCAGCAGCAGCCGCGTCGGCGCGTCGCCCAGCACCTGCACATGCACCGTGCGGCCGAAGGTGCGCTGCACCGACAGCGCGATCGCCTCGACCACGCTGGCCGCGCGCAGCGGCCCGCCGGCGCCGACCTGCAGGCCGTAGACCTGCGCGATCGCCTGCACCTGGCCGACCGACTCGCCGAGGATCGCCGCCACCTCGGGGTGGCGCGCGGCGTTCTGCTGCAGCAGGCCGGCCACGCCCTGCAGGTTGTTCTTGATGCGGTGGTGCAC
>DAORHX010000261.1:0-5463 GCA_035438245.1 Rubrivivax sp. | reverse complement strand
GGTTGCGCATGAACAGCACGACGCGGTCGCCGGGCTGCAGGCCCGCGTCGCGCAGCCGCCGCGCCAGCGCCGCGCTGCGCGCCGCCCATTGGCCGTAGGTGGCCCAGGGCCGCGTGCCGTCGAAGATGGCCGGGCGCTGCGGGTCGCGCTGCGCCTGGCGCAACAGAAGGTGACTCAGGCTCATTTCAATGGCTCCTTCGGCAGTCGGGCGCGGGCGGCGAATCGGGACATACTCGGCGCGTCGCCACCGCCCGCCACCACGTGAAGCTTGCCATCATTCCCGTCACCGCATTCCAGCAGAACTGCTCGCTCGTCATCTGCCCGGCCACGAACCGCGCCGCCTTCGTCGACCCCGGCGGCGAGGTCGACCGGCTGTTCGAGGTGCTGGCCCAGCGCGGCGCGACGCTCGAGAAGGTGCTGGTCACGCACGGCCACATCGACCACTGCGGCGGCGTCGCCGAGGTGGCCGAACGCGCCGGCGTCCCCATCGAAGGCCCGCACCCCGACGAGAGCTTCTGGATCGGCCAGCTCGACCAGCAGGGAAGGATGTTCGGCGTGCCCGGCGCGCGCCGCTTCACGCCCGACCGTTGGTTGCACGGCGGCGACGAGGTCACGGTCGGCGAGATGCGCTTCGCGGTGCGCCACTGCCCCGGCCACACGCCGGGGCACGTGGTCTTCGCCAGCTTGCAGTTCGGCGTGGCCTTCGTCGGCGACGTGCTGTTCCAGGGTTCGATCGGCCGCACCGACTTTCCGCGCGGCGACCATGCCACGCTGATCCGCTCGATCACCACGCAGCTGTGGCCGCTGGGCGACGAGATGCAGTTCGTGCCCGGCCACGGGCCGATGTCCACCTTCGGCGCCGAGCGGCGCAGCAACCCCTTCGTCGCCGACGCGGTGCTGGCCGGCGACACGCACCGGTCCTCCCCGGCCTGAAAGGCTTGCCATGAACGACACCGACCGCCTCGCCCTGCGCCTGCGCCGTCGCCGCCTGCTGCAGCTCGCCGGCGTCGCCGCCCTCGGCCCCGCCTTCGCGCCGGCACGCGCGCAGGGCGGCCCGCTGAAGATCGTCGTCGGCTATCCGGCCGGCGCCACCAGCGACGCGCTGTCGCGCATCGTCGCCGAGCAGATGGCGGCGACGCTGAAGCAGACGGTGATCGTCGAGAACAAGGTCGGCGCCGGCGGACGCATCGCCAACGAGCTGGTCAAGGCCGCGCCGCCCGATGGCAGCACGCTGCTGATGACGCCGGTGGCGACGATGGGCATCTTCCCGCATTCCTACGCCGGGCAGCTGCGCTACGACCCGTTCAAGGACTTCGTGCCGGTGGCACACCTGAGCAACTTCCAGCTCGGCTGGGGCGTGGCCAACACGGTGCCGGCGAAGACGCTGGCCGAGTACGTCGCCTGGGTCAAGGCCGACCCGGCGAAGAACGGCTTCTACGGCTCGGCCGCGCCGGGCAGCATCCCGCATTTCTTCGGCGTGATGTTCGCGCGCGCCGCCGGCCTGACGCTGACGCACGTGCCGTACAAGGGCACGGCGGCGGCGATCCAGGCGCTGGGGGGCGGCGAGATCGCGGCGCTGTCCACCGTGGCGGCCGACATCCTGGCGCTGGTGCAGGGCAACCGCGCGCGGTTGCTGGCGGTGGCCGGCGATGCGCGCGACCCGGCCTTCCCCAACGTGCCGACCTTCAAGGAGCAGGGCTTCGACCTGGTGGCCAAACCCTGGTACGCGCTGTTCGCGCCGGCCGGCACGCCGCCGGCGACGGTGGAGCGGCTGCAGAAGGCGGCCATCGCCGCGGTCACCGACCCGGCCACCGCCCGGCGGCTGACCGAGATGGGGTTGGAGCCCACCGGCTGGCCGGCCGAGCGCCTGGCGGCGGTGCTGAAGGCCGACTACGAGCACTGGGGCCCGGTGATCAAGGCCTCGGGGTTCAAGCCGGAGTGATCCCTACGCTGCGCGCATCAGCCCGCCGCGCGGGCACGCCGCGCGCAGCGCGCGCAGGGCGGTTCACAGGATCAGCCCGCCATCGACCGGAATCGTCTGGCCGTAGACGTAGGCGGCCAGCGGCGAGGCCAGGAACAGCGCCACGCCGGCCATGTCCGACGGCAGGCCGAGCCGGCCGGCGGGGATGTTCTGCAGCGAGGCCTTCAGCCGTTCGGGGTGCGCCGTCGTCACCTTGGTCAGCTTGGTGTCCACCAGCCCCGGTGCGATGCCGTTGACGCGGATGCCCTCGCCCGCCCAGGCCTGGCCCAGCGTGCGCGTCAGGCCCACTGCCCCGGCCTTCGACGCGTTGTAGGCCGGGTTGCCGCGCGTGGCGTGGAAGGCCGCGGTCGAGCTGACCGTGATGAGGCTGCCCGCGGCTGCCTTCAGCATGCCGAAGAACTTCATGCTGCAGTCCATCAGGCTGTTGAGGTTGACCTCGACCACCTTGCGGAAACCGTCGGCCTCGAACTCGCCGCGCTTGTACAGCACCGTGCCCTGGCACAGCACCAGCACGTCCAGACGGTCGAAGGCCGGCATGTACCGATCGACCGCAGAGCGCTCGGCGACATCGACCTGCGCATAGTGCAGGCCGCTCAGGTCCGAACCTTCGGACGCCTTGTAGTCGGCGGCCGCGGCGCGTGTGCCCCAGACGTACACCTCGGCGCCGCGCTCGAGGAAGGCGCGCGCGATGCCGTTGCCGATGCCGCTCGACCCACCGACCACGAGCACCACCTTGCCGGAGAAGTCCAGCGGATCGTGCATGTCTCAGACCCGCTCGATGATGATCGCCGGCGCCATGCCGCCGGCCGCGCACATCGTCACCAGGCCGCGCTTCAAATCGCGGCGCTCGAGTTCGTCGAGCAGCGTGCCGATGAGGATCGAGCCGGTGGCGCCGATCGGATGGCCGAGCGCGATCGCGCCGCCATTGACGTTGACCTTGTCGCGGTCGAGCTTCAGGTCGCGGATGAACTTCTCGGCCACCACCGCGAAGGCTTCGTTGATCTCGAACAGGTCGATGTCGTCGATGGTCAGTCCGGCCTTGGCCAGCACCTTGCGCGCCGCCGGCACCGGCGCGTTGAGCATCAGTGTCGGGCAGTCGCCGATGTTGGCGGTGGCGACAACCCGCGCGCGCGGTTTCAGGCCGTGTTTCCTGGCGTAGTCGGCCGACGCCAGCAGCACGGCGGCCGCGCCGTCGACCACGCCCGAGGAATTGCCGGCGTGGTGCACGTGGTCGAACTTCACGTCCGGGTAGACCCGCCGGATCAGGCTGCCGTAGGTGCTGCCTTGGGCATCGACCTCGAAGTCGGCCATCGCCGCGAACGCCGGCTTCAGCCCCGCCAGCATCTCGGCCGTGGTGCCGGGGCGGGGAAACTCCTCGTGGTCCAGCGCCAGCGAGCCGTCTTCGCGGTACACCGGCACCAGGCTCTTCTTGAAGTGCCCGCCGGCGATCGCCGCGGCCGCCTTGCGCTGGCTGTCCAGCGCCAGCGCGTCGACATCGGCGCGCGTGATGCCCTGCATGCCGGCGATGGCATCGGCGCACACGCCCTGCTGCGACTGCGGATGTTTGGCGCGCAGCCGCAGGTTGCCGCTGTCCATCATCGGCGGGCCGTCGCCGCCGCGGTTGCGCGGCATCGATATCATTTCGGTGCCGCCGGCGATCACCAGCTCTTCCATGCCCGACATCACCTGTGCGGCGGCGAAGGCCACGCTGGTGATGCCCGAGCCGCAGTAGCGGTCGAGCGTCACGCCCGACGAGCGGATGTCGTAGCCGGCGTCCAGCGCCGCCATGCGGCCGAGGTCGCCGGACTGCGCGCCGACCTGCGCGCTGGTGCCCCAGATGACGTCGGCCACGTCGGCGGTGTCGAGGTGGTTGCGCTCGGCGATGGCCTTCAGCACGGTGGCCGCCAGCTGCTGCGGGTGCAGGCCGGACAGTGCACCCTTGCCGGCCTTGCCGATGCCGCGCGGCGTGCGGCAGGCGTCGATGATGAATGCGTCCATCGTGGGTCTCCTGTCGACGATTCGAATGATCCCCCAGCCGGCTGCCGGGGCGGTGTCACGCCAACGACAGCTCAGCCCAGAATCTGCGCCAGCTCGATCTCGACGCCCGGCAGCGCCGCGATCGGCGTGCGGCCCGGCGAAGCCGTCGTCGAGACCTGGCCATAGGCATCGCCGACCGGCTCGCGATGCAAGCGCAGCAGCCGCGCCTCGAGGTCGACGATCCAGACCTCGGGCACGCCGTGCCGCGCATACAGCGGCAGCTTGATCTCGCGGTCGTAGCGCGCACTGCTGTCGGCGACCTCGATCAGCAGCAGCACGTCGGCCGCGCTGGGGTGCGCGTCGGCGTAGAAGTCCGCACGCGGCTTCAGCAGCATCAGGTCGGGTTCGGGTTCGGACAGGTCGCTCAGGCGCAGCGGGCTCTGCACGGAGACGATGGCACCCGCACCACAAGCCGCAGACGCGAGCCGATTCAACCGCATCACCGCCGACGCATGCCGGGTTCCTATGGGCGCCATGTCGATGATCTCCCCCTCGATCAACTCGACCCGCGCATCGGGCGCGAGCACGCCGGTCTCGGCCATGCGGTAGTAGTCGGCCACCGTCAGGCGGTGGCGCGCCAGCAGCGGCGGGGTGTCGATGGCGCCCATGGGGTCGATCCTTGGGGTGCGCGCGATGGCTTCAGTATGCCCGCGCTCAGTCGGGCTTGCCCAGCAGCGGAATCGCGCCGTCGCTGCCCGCGCCCAGCAGCCCGGTCTTGGTGTAGATGCCGAGCTTGGCGCGCGTGTCCTGGATGTCCAGGTTGCGCATCGTCAGCTGGCCGATGCGGTCGGCCGGCGTGAACGCGCCCTCCACCTTCTCCATGCTCAGCCGCTCGGGCTGATAGGTCAGGTTCGGGCTCTCGGTGTCGACGATCGAATAGTCGTTGCCGCGGCGCAGCTCCAGCGTCACCTCGCCGGTCACCGCGCGCGCCACCCAGCGTTGTGCGGTCTCGCGCAGCATCAGGCACTGCGGGTCGAACCAGCGGCCCTGGTACAGCAGCCGGCCGAGGCGCCGGCCGTTGATGCGGTACTGCTCGATCGTGTCCTCGTTGTGGATGCCGGTGACCAGCCGCTCGTAGGCGATGTGCAGCAGCGCCATGCCGGGGGCCTCGTAGATGCCGCGGCTCTTGGCTTCGATGATGCGGTTCTCGATCTGGTCGCACATGCCCAGGCCGTGGCGCCCGCCGATGCGGTTGGCCTCCTCGAACAGCTCCACCGCATTGGCGAAGCTGCGCCCGTTCAGCGCCACCGGCACGCCCTCTTCGAAGCGCACGCTGACGGTCTCGCGCCTGACGTCGACGTCGTCGCGCCAGAAGGCCACGCCCATGATCGGCACGACGATGTCGATGCCTTTGTCGAGGAACTCCAGGTCCTTGGCCTCGTGCGTCGCGCCGAGCATGTTGCTGTCGGTGCTGTAGGCCTTCTCGACGCTCATCTTGTAGTCGA
>DAORHX010000260.1:0-5492 GCA_035438245.1 Rubrivivax sp. | reverse complement strand
GCGACGCCGAGGCCACGGTGCGGGTCGGCTGGCGTGCCGACGGCCCGGTCATCGTCAGCTCGTCGCGCGCGATCCTCTACGCGGCGGCCGGCGACGACTTCGCCGCCGCGGCGCGCCGCGTGGCGCAGGCGACACGGCAGCAGCTGAATGCGGCGCGCGCCGTGAACTGATGCCCCCTGGCGGGGAAAACGAGGCTGCAGCGGCGCGGCCATGACGCCAAACTTGCTGTATTGCACAAGACGTCGGCGAGGACCCTCCGGTCATGAAGCCCGCACTGGCACCATCACCGCCCGCATTGTTCGACCGGCCGCCAGCGCAGCGTTCGGTTCGGCACATCATCTCGCGCTATTTCTTCGGCACGACGGCCGCCGTCGCGCTGCTGGTCACGCTGGTGTTCGTGTTCCTGCCCGAAGGCATCGTCGTGGCCGCGCGCTGGCCGCTGGTGCTGGCCTTCGGCGCGCTCGGTGCGCTGGCCGCCGCCTCGATGCGTGCCGGCGTGGAGCGCATGGAGGACATGGTGACGCTGGTGGTCATCGCCGCGATCGCGGCGGTCACGCTGGCGGCCACGCTGCTCGACTGGGGCATCGCCGGGCCGGGCTTCGGCTTCTTCGGGCTGATGACCTGCATGGTGTGCGCGTCGGCCGGGCAGCGGCCCGGGCTGCTGGTCGCGGCATTGAGTGCGCTGGTGGTGCTGAGCCTGGCCTATGCGCAGCACCGCCAGTGGCTGCCGGCGGCGGCTTCGGCGATGTCGCACGAAAGCCTCGGCCTGCGCGTGCTGATCCACCTCACCGTCATCGGTGCCGGGCTGGCCGGCGGGCAGCTGGTGTCGCGTGTCGTCTCCGGCTACGTGCGCTCGGCCGACGAGCGCGAACAGCGTTTCCGCGGGCTGCTGACCATCGCCGCCGACGCCTACTGGGAGATCGACGAGCAGTACCGGCTGGTCACCTTCGAGCGCCAGGGGCGCAACGCCGGCGCGCTGGGCGATGCCAGCGCGCTGGGCCAGGTGCCGTGGGAGGTGCCGGAGTTCGGCATCGACGACGACACGCTCGACCTGCTGCGCGCGCACCTCGAAGCGCGCGAACCGTTCCGCGACCTGGCCGTGCAGTGGCTGGGCGTGCCCGGCCAGGTGCGCCACTTCCTCGTCAGCGGCGAGCCGCGGCAGCCGGCGGACTCGGCCTTCACCGGCTATTGGGGTGTGGTGCGCGACGTCAGCGCCGACGTGCATGCACGCCAGGCGCTGCTGGCCACCGAATCGCGCTACCTGGAGCTGTTCACGCGCATTCCGACGCCGCTGGTGCTGCATGCGCAGGGCCGCGTGTTCGACGCCAACCCGGCGGCGCTGGACATGTTCGGCTGCGCCGACCTGCAGTCGATGGTCGGCCAGGACCTGCTGGCGGTGTACGAGGGCGGCGATTCGCGCGAACGCGCGCGCCGCGGCATCGAGGCGCTGCAGCAGATGCGCGCCGGCGAGGCGCTGCCGGTGGCCGAGTTCAGGCTCACCGCGCAGGGCGGGCGGCGCATCGTCGTGCGCGCCACCGGCGTGCGGCTGGATACGCCGGACGGGCCGGTGGTGCTGTCGATCTTCGTCGACGACACCGAGCGCAAGAAGGCCGAGGACGCGGTGCGCCGCTCCGAGGCGATGCTGTCGCACCTGGTGGCCACCAGCCCCGACGTGATCACGCTGACCGACCTGGCGACCGGCCGCTTCGCGATGGTCAACCGCACCTTCGAGCGGCAGACCGGCTACAGCGGCGCCGAGGTCGTCGGCCGCAGCGCGACCGAGCTCGGCATCTGGGGCGATGCGCGCGACCGCGAGCGCTTCTTCACCGCGATCCGCCAGCAGGGCCAGGTGCAGGACATGCCGGCCGAGTTCGCGACGAAGAGCGGCGGCAAGCTGTCGATGCTGGTGTCCGGCGCGCGCTTCGCGATGGACCGGCGCGAATACCTGGTGACCAATGCGCGCGACGTCAGCGAGGCCGAGCGTGAGCGGCTGCAGCGCGAGGCGATCCTGCAGAACGCGTCGATCGGCATCGCCGTCACGCGCGAGCAGCGCTTCGTGCTCGCCAACCCGCGCTTCGAGCAGATGTACGGCTGGCCGCCGGGCACGCTGCTCGGGCAGAGCGGGCGCGTGGTCTGGGACAGCGACGAGGACTACCAGCGCATCGGCGCGACGCTGGGCCCGGCGCTGGCGCGCGGCGAGTCGGTGGAGATCGAGATCCAGGCGCGGCGCTTCGACGGCAGCACCTTCCTCGGCCGCATCACCGGCAAGGCGATCGACCCGTCGCACCCGGCGCGTGGCGGCACGATCTGGATCGTCGACGACGTCACCGAGCAGCGCCGCGTGGCGCAGGCGCTGGAGCGCGCGCGCGACGCGGCCGAAGCTGCCAGCCGGGCGAAGAGCGCGTTCCTCGCCAATACCAGCCATGAACTGCGCACACCGCTGAACCACCTGATCGGCCTGGCGGAGATGGCCGCCGCGCCCGATGCCGACCCGGCGCGGCGCCATCGCTACCTGTTGCAGATCGGCCATACCGCGCAGGCGCTGTCGGCGATCATCTCCGACATCCTCGACCTGTCGAAGATCGAGGCCGGCAAGCTCGAGCTCGAAAGCGTGGCCTTCGACCTGGCCGAGCTGCTGCGCGAGATGCAGCTCAGCTACACCACGCTGGCCGAAGGCCGGCCGATCGCGCTGCGGCTGGAGATCGCCGACGGCGTCGAGGGCCAGGTGCTCGGCGACCCGACGCGCACGCGCCAGATCCTGCGCAACTACCTGGACAACGCGCTGAAGTTCACCGACAGCGGCGAGGTGCGGCTGGTGGCCCGCCGGCTGGACGCGCAGCGCATGCGCTTCGAGGTGCACGATACCGGCATCGGCATCGACAGCGACACGCAGCAGCGGCTGTTCCGGCCCTTCACGCAGGCGGACGGGTCGATCACCAAGCGCTACGGCGGCACCGGGCTCGGCTTGTCGATCTGCCGCGAACTGGCCACGCTGATGGGCGGCGAGGTCGGTGTCGGCAGCCGCGTCGGCGCCGGCAGCTGCTTCTGGGCCGAATTGCCGTTGTCCGCCACGGCGCTGCCCGCGCCGGCGGCCGACGGGCTCGTCGGCGCCAGCGTGCTGCTGGTCGAGGACGATCCGGTGAACATGATGATCACCAGCGCACGGCTCGAACAATGGGGCATGCGCATCGAGCGCGCCTTCGACGGCCGGCAGGCGCTGCAGGCGGTGCAGCGCAACGTGGGCCACGGCCGGCAGTTCGATGCGGTGCTGATGGACGTGATGATGCCGGGCATGAGCGGCCATGAGGTGACGCGGCTGCTGCGCCGCGAGTTCAGTGCCGAGCGGCTGCCGATCATTGCGCTCACGGCCGCGGCCAGCGAGCGCGAGCAGGCACTGGCCGCCGGCATGAACGACTTCGTGCTCAAGCCGCTCCAGGAACCGCTGCTGCTGCGCCAGGCGCTGGCGCGCTGGATCGGGCCGAGGCGCGCCCCGCCGGCTCAGGGCGACGAACGCGGCGCGTAGACGCTGGCGTCAGTGCTTACTATCTGCAGAGGATGGCGCCGGCCTGCGTGGTGGTCGGCCACGCATTGCCAGACCAGCGGGCTGCGGTGGCGCTCGCGGCTGGCCTCGACTTCCTGCGGCGTGAGCCACAGCGTGCGCACGATGCCGTGGTCCAGCGGCCGTCCGGGCTCGGGCTCGCCGACGCTGCCGCAGAAGGCAAAGCGCAGGTAGGTCACGTCCTCGCCGGTCGAGGCGCGGTGCTGCCGCGCCAGGTAGACGCCGACCAGCGCCTGCGGTGCGAAGTGCCGCGCGGTCTCTTCCAGCGCCTCGCGCACCACGCCCTGCTGCGGTGATTCGCCCGGCTCCAGGTGGCCGGCCGGGTTGTTCAGCCGCAGCCCTTCGGGCGTCTGTTCCTCGACCAGCAGGTAGCGGCCGTCGCGCTCGATCACCGCCGCGACGGTGACGGAGGGGCGGAAGCGTTCGGCGGGCGGCACGCGGCGATGGTAGCCGGCAGCCCCCGAGTCTTGTGTTAGCTTCGCGCGCCTGAAGACCAAGCCGAGGAGAACCACCATGCGCATCGGAATCCCGAAGGAAAGGGCCGAGGGCGAAAAGCGTGTCGCCACCGTGCCCGACGTGGTGCAAAAGCTGATCAAGCTGGGCTTCAGCGTCGCCGTTGAAAGCGGCGCCGGCGACGCCGCCAACTTCGCCGACGACACCTACCGCGCCGCCGGCGCCGAAGTCGTGCCCGGCGCCGCCGAGCTGTGGGCGGGCAGCGACATCGTCTTCAAGGTGCGCCCGCCCACGCCCGACGAGGTGGCGCTGCTGCGCGAAGGCAGCACGCTGATCGGCTTCGTCTGGCCGGCGCAGAACCCCGAACTGATGCAGCAGCTGGCGGCGCGCAAGGCCACCGTGCTGGCCATCGACAGCCTGCCGCGCCAGCTGAGCCGCGCGCAGAAGATGGATGCGCTGACCTCGATGGCCGGCGTCAGCGGCTACCGCGCGGTGATCGAGGCGGCCAACGCCTTCGGCCGCTTCTTCAACGGCCAGGTCACCGCCGCCGGCAAGATCCCGCCGGCCAAGGTGTTCATCGCCGGGGCCGGCGTCGCCGGGCTGGCGGCCATCGGCACGGCCGCCAACCTGGGCGCGATCGTGCGCGCCAACGACACGCGCGCCGAGGTCGCCGACCAGGTGGTGTCGCTGGGCGGCGAGTTCGTCAAGGTCGACTACGAGGAAGAAGGCTCGGGCGGCGGCGGCTACGCCAAGGTGATGAGCGAGGGCTTCCAGGCCGCGCAGCGCGCGATGTACGCGCAGCAGGCCAAGGAGTGCGACATCATCATCACCACCGCGCTGATCCCGGGCAAGCCGGCGCCCAAGCTGATCACCGCCGAGATGGTGAAGAGCATGAAGCCGGGCAGCGTCATCGTCGACATGGCCGCCGAGCAGGGCGGCAACTGCGAGCTCACCGTGCCGGGCGAGGCGGTGGTGCGCCATGGCGTGACCATCGTCGGCTACACCGACCTGGCCAGCCGGCTGGCCAAACAAAGCTCGACGCTGTACTCGAACAACCTGCTGCGGCTGAGCGAGGAGCTGTGCAAGACCAAGGACGGCGTCATCGACGTCAACATGGAGGACGACGCGATCCGCGGCCTGACGGTCATCAAGGGCGGCAGCGTCACCTGGCCGCCGCCGCCGTTGAAGCTGGCCGCGCCGCCGCCCAAGCCGGCAGCGGCCGTCGCCGCACCGGCAGCGAAGAAAGCGCACGGCCACGGCGAGGCCGAGCCGATGTCGGCCAAGTCGCTGGCCATCGTCTTCGGCGTCGGCGCGCTGCTGTTCGCGCTGGTCGGGCTGTACGCGCCGATCAGCTTCCTGTCGCACTTCACCGTCTTCGTGCTCGCCTGCTTCATCGGCTACATGGTGATCTGGAACGTCAAGCCCTCGCTGCACACGCCGCTGATGAGCGTGACCAACGCCATCTCGTCGATCATCGCCA
>DAORHX010000259.1:0-5494 GCA_035438245.1 Rubrivivax sp. | reverse complement strand
CACCTCGAGCACGCCGTCGCCGAACACCTGCTCGCCGCCCTTGGCGCGCTTCTTCATGATCGCGAACATCAGTTCCTGCTTGCGCAGACGACTGACGTTCTCGATCTCCAGCGACTCGCCCATGGCGATCAGCTTCGAGACGTGCAGGGCCTTCAGTTCGGACAGGTGCATCGGTGCATTCCCGGCAACACGAGGCGCGCCCTGCCAAGGGCTGCGCCGATCATTCGGCCAGAAGCGCTGCGGCGTCCGTCGAAACGACGCTCCGGTGGAGCGGCTGTCGGGGATTGAAGTGCCGGAGAGTCAGGCCGAATCCACGAGCCAACCGACTGGCATTCCGCTGGGCAGCGGTGGGTCGGGGCGTGGTGGCGATTCAACCGAAGGGTACCGCGGCAAATCGCCTCCCACGCACCCTTCGTTGCGACGAATTATAGATGACCGTCGATGAATGCCGTCAACTGCGCCTTCGACAGCGCGCCCACCTTCGTGGCGGCCAGTTCGCCATCCTTGAACAGCATCAGCGTGGGAATGCCGCGAATGCCGAACTTGGCCGGCACGTCGCGGTTTTCGTCGACATTCAGCTTGGCGATCTGCAGCCGGCCGTCGTAGTCCTTGGACGCTTCGTCGAGGATCGGCGCGATGCCCTTGCACGGCCCGCACCATTCGGCCCAGAAGTCCACCAGCACCGGCTTGTCCGACCGCAGCACGTCGCTTTCGAATGACGAATCGGACACATGCTTGATCAGTTCGCTGCTCATCTAACAACACCTCCGAAGCGCGGCGGCTGCACGCCGCCCGGTGCCGGGGATTCTGACACAAGGCATCCTGGCGGGTCGGCGGCCGCACCCGAAGCCGCGCTGGCGGAACAGGGTGCGGATGGCGGCGCAGTTCGGGCCATCGTGCGCCCCGCGCCGGCGCTCCAATCGCAGCAGCCTTCGTCCGCCTCGTCATGAATCCGTCCGCATCCGTGCTGTCTGCCGTTGCCGCCCCTGGCGCCTCTGCCGCTGGGGCGATGGCACGCCATCTCGGGCCGTTCGAGTTGCTCACGCTGGTGGGCAAGAGCCGACAGTGCATGGCCTGGCGCGTGCGCGACCCGCGTCGAGCGGACGCACCGCACGACGGCCTGTTGCTGCTGCCGCGGTTGCAGCCGGTCGACGCGGCGGGCGCACGGAGCTGGGAGCAGGCGGTGCGGCGCGCCGCGCGGCTCAAGCATCCGAACCTGGCCGAGCCGCGCGAGATCGGCACCTGCGAACACTGGCCCTACGTGCTGTACGACAGCGACGGTGCGCAGACGCTGGCCGAACGGCTGCGCGAGCCCGGCTTCAGCGCGCAGGAGGCGGCGTCGCTGTGCCTGCAGCTGTTGCGCGGACTGGCGTTCGCGCATGACGGCGGTGTCGCACATCGGGATCTGCAGCCGTTCATGCTGCTGCTCGGTGAACAGCAGCCGGCGCGGCTGCTCGGGCTCGAGGTGGCCCTGCAGGACACGCCGCAACAGACCGCGCCGCACACCAGCATGGAGGCGCTGCAACTGCCGGCATTGCGCGATGCCGCGCAGCGCGACGTCATCGCCGCCGGGCTGCTGCTGCACTGGATGCTGGCCGGGCGGCCGGCGCTGGACGAAGCCGATGTCGCCGCCTTGGTGCCGCGCCTGCCGCCGAGCGGACGCGAGCTGGTGCGGCTGCCATGGGGCACGCCGCTGCCGGTGCCCGAAGCGTTGCGTGCCATCGCCAACCGTGCGACCGACCGCCAGCCGCGGCAGCGCTATCGCAGTGCGCGCGGCATGGAGCGTGCACTCGACGGCTGGCTGCAAAGCGAAGGCAGCGCCGACGACGGCCCGCTCGCGCTGCTGCTGGACCGGCTGCACGCGGCAGGCACGCTGCCATCGTCGCCCGGCAGCGCGGCGCGGGCGGCACGGCTGGCGCGCATGGACCGTGAGCGCACCAACGAGCTTGCCGAGGTCGTGCTGCAGGACCTGGCGTTGTCCTTCGAGATGCTGCGTGCGGTCAACGCGGCACAGGTACGCGCCGCGCTCGCCACCGGCAGCGGCCCGGTGCTGACCGTGCGCCGGTCGATCGCGATGCTCGGACTGGACGGCGTGCGCCGTGCGGCCACGGGGCTGCGTGCCTGGCCGGGGCCGCTCGCCGAGCCGGCGGCGCTGGCGCTGCAGGCGCAGATCGACAGTGCCAGGCGAGCAGCGCGCGTGGCACAGGCGCTGCGGCCGGCCGGCTACGACGCCGAGGTGGTGCACCTGGTGACGCTGCTGCAGAACCTGGGGCGGCTGCTCGTCGCCTACCACTTCCCGGACGACCTGCAGCAGGTCCGGCGGCTGATGCAGCCGTCGGCGGTCTGGCGCGAAGGCGAGGCCGAGGACGCCGGCATGACCGAGCAGGCCGCGTCCTATGCGGTGCTCGGTGCCGACATCGAAGGCATCGGCGCGGCAGTGGGCCGGCACTGGGGGCTGGACGACATGGTGCTGCGCATGATGCGTCGCCTGCCCTTGACCACGCCGCCACGCACCATCGACAACGACGACGACCTGCTGCGCGCCGTGGCCAGCTGTGCCAACGAGGCGGTCGACGTGCTGGGCCTGCCCGAGGCGCGCCGCGAGGCCGCGCTGCGCCGCGTGGCGCAGCGCTACGGCCGTGCGCTGGCCCTCAAGCTCGAGGATCTGAAGGACGCGCTGCGCGACACCCGCTGGCCCGCCGACGCCGGGCCAGCGCACGACGTTGCGCTGCCGCAGGACAGCGCGGTCTAGAGTCGTGTGGGAGGGGGAGGGTGACGAGCCTGACCCCGGCACTGGTTGCAACGGTTGGGGCTGCTTCGTTCCCGACCTGACCCGGTTGGCCGCGCTTCCATGCGGGGAGGCCCGTCGCGCTCGATTGTAAGGGGATGCCCCCGGCGCCTTCAGCGCAGCTGCAATTCGTCGGCGGCGTAGCGCACGCCCAGCGGCTCGATCAGCAGCTCCTTGTCGCCGGCTTCGACGCAGCCGGCCAAGGTCGCCGCCACACCCTGCGCCGCGGCGATCTCGATCGTGCGCGCCGCCTGATCGGCGGGCACGAACAGCGCAAAGCCCGCGCCCATGTTCAGCGTGCCGTAGGCCTCGTGGTCGTCCTGCTGCGCGTGCTGCTGGATGAAGCGCAGCACCGGCGGCACCGGCGGCAGCGTGTGCACGCGGTAGCGCAGCGCCTTCGGGTGGCGCAGCAGCTTGCGCCAGCCGTGCCCGGTGATGTTCGACGCATAGTGCGGCGTGATGCCGGCACGGTGCAGCGCCTCGGTCACCGGCGAATACAGCAGCGTCGGCGCGAGCAGCGCCTCGCCGTAGCTCAGCTGCGGCTGCACCGGCGTCAGGTAGCCCTGCGGCAGCCGCTCGACCAGCTTGCGTGCCAGGCTCAGGCCGTTGGCATGGATGCCGCCGGAGGCGAGCAGCACGATGGCATCGCCCGGGCCCAGCCGGTCGCCCAGCGTCAGCCGCTGCTTCGGATTGACGAGCCCGGTGCACGAGGCTGCGAGATCGATGCGGCCCGGCTCGACGATGCCTGCCAGCGCCGGCGTCTCGCCGCCGCCCCAGGCCACCTGGCAGACCTCGCAGGCGCGCTTCCAGCCGTCGACCAGCGCGCGTGCGCGCTGCGCGTCACCGAACCATTCGGAGCCGCCGGCCGCCCAATAGGCCTGCACCACCAGCGGCGTCGCACCGACGGTGATCAGGTCGTTGATGGCCATCGCGATCGTGTCCTGCGCGATCGCGTCGTACCAGCTGCGGCCGGTGAGCTCGGCCATCGCATCGGCCACCAGCGCCTTCGAGCCCAGGCATTCGACGATGCTCGCCAGGTAGAACGGGCCGACGTCGACGACATACGCCGACTCGCCGCGCGAGGCCTGCACCTCGCCGAAGCCATGTGCCGCCAGCTGTGACGCCGTGGCTGCGGCAGCGCGCTGCGCGGCCACTTTCAGCGGATCGATCAGCTCGTAGTCGACGCCGGACTGGCTGTAGCTGAGGGGCGAGTTCATGCGTGCGCATTATCCGGCAGCAGCCCGGCCGACCGCAGGGCCGCCCGTAGAATCGAACGCATGTCGTACGTGGTGCTCGCCCGCAAGTACCGGCCCCGCAGCTTCGCGCAGATGGTTGGGCAGGAGCATGTCGTGCGCGCGTTGAGCAACGCATTGCAGCAGCAGCGGCTGCACCATGCGTACCTGTTCACCGGCACGCGCGGCATCGGCAAGACCACGGTGTCGCGCATCCTCGCGAAGAGCCTGAACTGCACCGGCCCCGACGGCAGCGGCGGCATCACCGCCACGCCCTGCGGCGTGTGCGCGGCGTGTGTCGAGATCGACGAGGACCGCTACATCGACTACGTCGAACTCGACGCCGCGTCGAACCGCGGCATCGACGAGGCGCGCGAGCTGCTCGAGCGGGCCGCCTACAAGCCCGGCATCGGCCGCTTCAAGGTGTTCATGATCGACGAGGCGCACCAGCTGACGAAGGACGCTTTCAGCGCATTGCTGAAGACGCTGGAAGAGCCGCCCGAGTACCTGAAGTTCGTGCTGGCCACCACCGACCCGGAGAAGATGCTGCCGACGGTGCTGAGCCGCTGCCTGCAGTTCAACCTGCGGCCGATGGCGCCCGAGGTCGTGCAGCAGCATCTGCAGCAGGTGCTGCAGGCCGAAGGCGTGGACAGCGATGCGGCGTCGCTGCGGCTGCTCGCGCGCGCCGCACGCGGCTCGATGCGCGATGCGCTGTCGCTGACCGATCAGGCCATCGCCTACGGCAGCGGTCGGCTCGACGAGGCTGGCGTGCGCGCGATGCTCGGCGCCGTCGATCAGGGACACGCGGCGGCGCTGGTCGAAGCGCTGGCGCAACGCGATGGGCCGGCGCTGCTGGCACGGCTGGACACGCTGCGCGAGCTCGGCCTGTCGGCCGATGGCACGCTCGAGGCGATGGCCCGGCTGCTGCAGCAGATGGCCGTGCAGCAGGCCGTGCCCGGAACCCTGGCGGCCACCGACCCCGACCATGCCGACGCGCTGCGCCTCGCGCCGCTGATGCCGGCGGACGAGACGCAACTTCTCTACAGCATCGTGCTGCAGGGCCGCGGTGAACTGCAGCTGATGTCCGACGAATACAGTGCGCTGACGATGGTGCTGTTGCGCATGCTGGCCTTCGCGCCGGCGGCCTCGGTCGAACGCAGTGCCGCGCCGCTGCCGCGTGCCGCACCGGCCTGTGCCGCCGCGCCAGCCCCGAAATGATCTTCACTGATCGCAACTGGTTGTTGGCGTCGCGGGCGCGCCAGGCCTCTAGAAGCGGCGTCTTCAACTCACAATTGAGGAAATGGTAGCCCGGCATCCCTGACGTCGCGCCATCGGAATCGGCCGGCGGCTTGGCGGCGATCTGCGGCGCAGGAGATGGCGTCGGCTCAGGAGACGCGCCAGACGCTTCAGGGGAGTGCGCCATTGAGTTTGGCCTGCGAGTAGAGTCTTTTCGCCATTCTACGGAAAGCCCACG
>DAORHX010000258.1:0-5503 GCA_035438245.1 Rubrivivax sp. | reverse complement strand
CACGCAGGCGCGGCGCAGCGTCGGTGCGCTGCACGAGCAGGTGCGCCTGGGCCGCGCGCTCGATGTCGCCGGCTGCGCGCCGCTGGTCGACGACATCGCCTCGTCGATGCAGCGCAACGCCGGCGCGATGCTGAGCATCGTGCGGCTGAAGACGCACGACGACTACACCTTCATGCATTCGGTGGCGGTGTGCACGCTGATGGTGGTGCTGGCGCGCAGGCTCGGCCACGACGAGGCGCAGGTGCGCGCGGCGGGCCTGGCGGGGCTGCTGCACGACATGGGCAAGGCGCGCATCCCGCTGGCCGTGCTGAACAAGCCGGGCAAGCTCAGCGCCGACGAATACCAGCTCGTCCAGCAGCATCCGCGGCTCGGCCACGCGCTGCTGATCGAGGCGGGCCCGACCGACGCGGCGGCACTGGACGTGTGCCTGCATCACCATGAGCAGCCCGACGGGCGCGGCTACCCGGAAGGCCTGAGCGGCGCCGACTTCTCGCGGGTGGCGCGCATGGGCGCGGTGTGCGATGTCTACGACGCGATCACGTCGAACCGGCCGTACAAGGCCGGCTGGGGCCCGGCCGATTCGATCGCCATGATGGCCGACTGGACGCGCGCCGGGAAGTTCGATGCCGAGGTGTTCCGCGCCTTCGTCGACTGCATCGGCATCTATCCGGTGGGCTCGCTGGTGCGGCTGCAGTCGCAGCGCCTGGCCGTGGTGATCGAGCACGACCCGGCCGCGCCGGTGGCGCCGCGCGTCAAGGTGTTCTATTCGATCCGCTCGCAGATGAGCCTGCCGGCCGAATCGCTGGACCTTGCCGAGCCGGGCTGCCGCGACCGCATCGTCGGCCGTGAATCGAACCGCCAGTGGCGGTTCCCGTTCCTCGACAGCCTGGCCACGCCGCTGGCCGCCGCGGCGCCGCAGCGCCGGCCGCGGGAGGCCGCACCGTGCACCAGCGCCTGATGCGCATCGGGCAGCGGCTGCCGCTGCGCTACCTGCCCTGGCTGCTGTGCGGCGCGGCGGCGCTGCTGTGCGCGGCCAGCTGGTTGGCCTTCGCCCGGGGCGGCGTGGCGGCGCTGGCTTTCGGCGCGCTGGCCCTGGTCGGCCTGCACGACCGGCTGCAGACACGCCGCTCGGTGCTGCGCAACTACCCGTTGTCCGGCCACCTGCGCTACCTGCTCGAATACATCCGGCCGGAGATCCGCCAGTACTTCATCGAGCCCGACAACGAGGCGGCGCCGTTCTCGCGGCAGCAGCGCTCGCTGGTCTACCAGCGCGCCAAGGGTGACCCGGACAAGCGCCCTTTCGGCACGCAGCTGGACGTGCATGCGCAGGGATACGAGTGGCTCAACCATTCGATGACGCCGACCCAGCTGCCGTCGCACGACTTCCGCGTGACCATCGGCGCCGACCGCGCCAAGCCCTACGCGGCGAGCATCTTCAACATCTCGGCGATGAGCTTCGGCGCGTTGAGCGCCAACGCCATCCTGGCGCTGAACGGCGGCGCGGCGCGCGGCGGCTTCGCGCACGACACCGGCGAGGGCTCGATCAGCCGCCATCACCGCACGCACGGCGGCGACCTGATCTGGGAGATCGGTTCCGGCTACTTCGGCTGCCGCGACGCCGAGGGCCGTTTCGACGCCGCCGCCTTCGCCGCCAACGCGCGCGACCCGCAGGTGAAGATGATCGAGCTGAAGCTGAGCCAGGGCGCCAAGCCCGGCCACGGCGGCGTGCTGCCCGGCGCGAAGGTGACGATCGAGATCGCCGAGGCGCGTGCCGTGCCGCCGGGCGAGGACTGCATCAGCCCGGCGCGGCACAGCGCCTTCGACACGCCGCTGCAGATGCTGCAGTTCATCGAGCGGCTGCGCGAGCTGTCCGGCGGCAAGCCGGTCGGCTTCAAGCTGTGCATCGGCCACCCTTGGGAATGGTTCGCCATCTGCAAGGCGATGCTGGGGACCGGCATCGTGCCCGACTTCATCGTCGTCGACGGCGCCGAAGGCGGCACCGGCGCGGCGCCGCTGGAGTTCAGCAACCATGTCGGCGCGCCGCTGCAGGAAGGGCTGCTGCTGGTGCACAACACGCTGCTCGGCCTGAACCTGCGCGAGCGCATCAAGATCGGCTGCGCCGGCAAGGTGGTGGGTGCCTTCGACATCGCGCGCGCCATGGCGCTGGGCGCCGACTGGTGCAACGCGGCGCGCGGCTTCATGTTCGCGCTGGGTTGCCTGCAGGCGCAGGCCTGCCACACCGGCGCGTGCCCGACCGGGGTGGCGACGCAGGACAAGCGCCGCCAGCAGGCGCTGGTGGTGCCGGACAAGATGGAGCGCGTCTACCGCTACCACCAGAACACGCTCGCGGCGCTGAAGGAGCTGGTGCAGGCGGCCGGGCTGCAGCACCCGAACGACATCGGTGCGCTGCACATCGTGCGCCGCGGCGCCGACCACGAGGTGCGGCTGCTGGCCAACGTGCTGCCCTTCGTGCCGCCGGGCGCGCTGCTGGCCGCCGCGCGTGGCGAGGCGGACTGGCCGCACAACGTCTATCGCCACTACTGGCCGCTGGCCAGCGCGCACAGCTTCGCGCCGCGGCGCTCGGTGTCGCTGCCGGCGCAGCCGCTCGCCGATTCGGCGTGGGCGCTGCTCGGCTGATGTCGGCCGCTACGCCGGCGGCTGCGTGTCGATGAAGCTGGCGCGCGTGGCCAGCTTGTCGGCCAGGCGCGCCAGGTTGGGGTGCGCTTCGCGCCAGGCGATGGCCGGGAAGCGGAAGGCCAGGTAGCCGAGCGCGCAGCCGACGGCGATGTCGGCCAGCGTCAGGTGGACGCCCATGCAATAGGGCTTGTCGCCGAGGCCCTTGGCCATCGCCGCCAGCGCCGTCGTGATGCGGCTCGTCTGGCGGTCGATCCAGGCCTGCGACCGCTGCGCCTCGCTGCGGCCGGGCCAGGTCCTTTCCATGCGCGCCAGGATCGCGGCGTCGACGATGCCGTCGGCCAGCGCTTCCCAGGTGCGCACCTCGACACGTTCGCGCCCGCTGGCCGGGATCAGCTTGCCCACCGGCGACAGCGTGTCCAGGTATTCGACGATGACGCGCGAGTCGAACACCGCCTCGCCGCCTTCCATCACCAGGCACGGCACCTTGCCCAGCGGGTTGGACTTCAGCACCTCGTCGGCGGCCCACGGATCCTCGAGCACCAGCTGGAAGTCGAGCTTCTTCTCGGCCATGACGATGCGCACCTTGCGCACGTACGGGCTGGTCAACGATCCGATCAGTTTCATGTGCGCGCGGGGTCCATGGGGCGCACGATTCTATCGAAGCAGCCCTCGCGCCCAGGGCCCGTGAACGCGGGGGCGCGCGGCGCTCCATCGGTGCTTGTCGTCGCACCGCGGCGGTGCTTCGGGGCCATCCTAGAATCCCGCACTCGTCCCCCCGCTGCCCTGGCCCGACGGCCGCGCGCCGCATGAAGCTCTCGTCCCTGTCCGCGCTGTCGCCGCTCGACGGCCGCTATGCCTCGAAGGTGGCGGCCCTGCGCCCGCTGCTCAGCGAGTTCGGGCTGATGCACCGCCGCGTGCAGGTCGAGGTCGAGTGGTTCATTGCGCTGTCCGACGCCGGGCTGGCCGAGTTCGCGCCGCTGGGCAAGCGCGCACGCCAGCGGCTGCGCCGCCGTGTCGCCGAGTTCGGCGAGGCCGATGCGCAGGCCATCAAGGACATCGAGCGCACGACCAACCACGACGTCAAGGCGGTGGAATACTGGATCAAGGCCGGCTTCGCCGACGACGCCGAGCTGTCGGCGGCGGCGGAGTTCGTGCACTTCGCCTGCACCAGCGAGGACATCAACAACACCAGCCATGCGCTGATGCTGCAGAGCGCGCGCGCCGACGTGCTGCTGCCGGCGCTGGACGCGCTGACCGGCAAGCTGCGCACGATGGCGCATGCGCTGGCCGACGTGCCGATGCTCAGCCGCACGCACGGCCAGACCGCCAGCCCGACCACGCTGGGCAAGGAGGTGGCCAACGTCGTCGCCCGGCTGGTGACGGCGCGCGCGCGCATCGCCGCGGTGCCGCTGCTGGCGAAGATGAACGGCGCGGTCGGCAACTACAACGCGCACCTGGCGGCCTACCCCGGCATCGACTGGGAAGCCTTCTCGCGCCAGGTGGTGCAAAGGCGGCTGGGGCTGACGCAGAACACGCACACCATCCAGATCGAGCCGCACGACTACATGGCCGAGCTGTTCGATGCCTTCGCGCGCTGCAACACCATCCTCATCGACTGGGCGCGCGACGTCTGGTCGTATGTCAGCCTGGGCTACTTCAAGCAGCGCTTGAAGGAAGGCGAGATCGGCAGCAGCACGATGCCGCACAAGGTCAACCCGATCGACTTCGAGAACGCCGAGGGCAACTTCGGCCTGGCCAACGCGCTGCTGACGCACCTGAGCGGCAAGCTGCCGATCAGCCGCCTGCAGCGCGACCTGAGCGACAGCACGGTGCTGCGCAACATCGGCGTGGCGCTGGGCTACACGCTGCTCGGCTATGACAGCCTGCAGCGCGGGCTGGACAAGCTGCAGGTGAACGAGCCCGCGCTGGCCGCCGATCTGGACGCGGCCTGGGAGGTGCTGGCCGAGGCGGTGCAGACCGTGATGCGCCGCCACGGGCTGCCGAACCCGTACGAGCAGCTGAAGAAGATGACACGCGGCAAGGCGATCACGGCGGCGGCGCTGCGCAGGTTCGTCGCCTCGCTGCCGCTGCCGGCCGACGACAAGAAGCGACTGCTGGCGCTGACGCCCGGCGGCTACACCGGCATGGCCGCAGCGCTGGCCAGGCGCGTCTGAGCATGAACTTCAGCGACATGCTGCGCCGGGCGCAGCAGGCCAACGACTCGATGCTGTGCGTCGGTCTGGACCCGGAGCCGGCCAGGTTCCCCGGCGCCTGGCGCGGCGACGCCGGCCGCATCCACGACTTCTGCGCCGCCATCGTCGACGCCACGCGCGACCAGGTGTGCGCCTTCAAGCCGCAGATCGCCTACTTCGCGGCGCAGCGCGCCGAAGAGCAGCTCGAGCGGCTGGTGCAGCACATCCACCGCGTCGCACCCGGCGTGCCGGTGATCCTGGACGCCAAGCGCGGCGACATCGGCGCCACGGCCGAGCAGTACGCGCGCGAGGCCTTCGAGCGCTACCGCGCCGACGCGCTGACGCTGTCGCCGTTCATGGGCTTCGACTCGATCGAACCGTACCTGCGCCATGCGGGCAAGGGGCTGATCCTGCTGTGCCGCACCTCGAACCCCGGCGGCAGCGAGCTGCAGGCGCAGCGCCTGGCCGACGGCGACCTGCTGTACGAACACATCGCCAGGCTGGCGGCCGGCCCGTGGAACGCCAGCGGGCAGCTCGGCCTGGTCGTCGGCGCGACCTTCCCGCAGGAGATCGCGCGCGTGCGCGAACTGGCGCCGACGCTGCCGCTGCTGATCCCCGGCATCGGCGCGCAGGGCGGCGACGCCGAGGCCACGGTGCGGGCCGGCTGGCGTGCC
>DAORHX010000257.1:0-5523 GCA_035438245.1 Rubrivivax sp. | reverse complement strand
GTCGCCGGCCGCGGCCGGCGCGGCCGCAGGCCCTGCCGGCGGGCCGAACAGCGAATCCTGCGTGTCCATGCCCGCAGCTACTGCTCGATCAGGTCGGCACCCTTCGGCGGCACGAAGCGCAAGGCCGATTCGGCGATCGTCACGTTGGCCGCGTACTGGGTGAAGTCCAACCGCGAACGCTGGCCGAATGCGTCGAGGATCTCGACGGCCGCCAGCTCCTTGCCGCGAAAGCCGATGCGCATCGCCTGGAACGCGCCGTCCTTCTGCTTCGGCAACGCCTGCACCCAGTCGATGCCGCCTTGCGACGGCTGCGCGGCGAGTTCGAACTCGTTGTCCAGCGCCGCGCCGGCCAGCAGCGCCGCGGGCGTCGCACCCAGCGCCTGCGACAGGCGGCGCACGGTCACCTGGTTCAGGTCGACGTCGTGGATCCAGACCTTCTGCCCGTCGGAGACGATCAGCTGCTCGAAGGGCTTCGCATAGGCGAAGCGGAAGCGGTTCGGCCGCTCGAACTCGAAGCTGCCGCTGGAGCTGCGCTTCTTCTGCCCGTCGGCCGATGTCACCGTCTGCGTGAACGCGGCGCGGCCGGACTTGACGTCGCGCACGAACTCGCGCAGCGTGTCGACCGAGTCGGCGCGCACCGAAACACAGGCGAACAACAGAGAGCTCATCAAGCACACGCCGCGGAACCGGCTTTGCCGGGCCGCTGGCGCGGCCCCCCTGGGGGGGAGCGGCGACGCCGCTTCGGGGGGGGGCTCATTCATCGCGCTTGGGCACGATGATCTCGCGGTTGCCATTGGTCGCCATCGCCGACACCAGGCCGGACTTCTCCATCTGCTCGAGCAGCCGCGCAGCGCGGTTGTAGCCGATGCGCAGATGGCGCTGCACCAGCGAGATCGAAGCGCGCTTGTGCTGCAGCACGACGGCCACCGCCTGGTCGTACATCGGGTCGGCTTCGCCGTTGCCGCCGCCGCTGTCGCCGACGCCGGTCGCGTCCGCCTCGCCTTCGAGCACGCCGCCTTCGAGCAGGCCTTCGATGTAGTTCGGCTCGCCCTGGCTGCGCAGGTATTCGACGACGCGGTGCACCTCGTCGTCGCTGACGAAGGCACCGTGCACGCGCCCCGGCAATCCGGTACCGGCGGCCAGGTAGAGCATGTCGCCCTGGCCGAGCAGCGCCTCGGCGCCCATCTGGTCGAGGATGGTGCGGCTGTCGATCTTGCTCGCCACCTGGAAGGCGATGCGCGTCGGGATGTTGGCCTTGATCAGCCCGGTGATGACGTCGACGCTGGGCCGCTGCGTGGCCAGCACCAGGTGGATGCCGCAGGCGCGCGCCTTCTGCGCCAGCCGGGCGATCAGCTCCTCGATCTTCTTGCCGACGACCATCATCAGGTCGGCGAGTTCGTCGATGATGACGACGATGTTCGGCAGCCGCTCCAGCGGCTCGGGCGCCTCGGGCGTCAGGCTGAAGGGGTTGGGCAGCGCCTCGCCACGTTCCACGGCATCGGCGATCTTCTTGTTGTAGCCGGACAGGTTGCGCACACCCAGCTTGCTCATCAGCTTGTAGCGCCGCTCCATCTCGCCGACGCACCAGTTCAGCGCGTTGGCGGCCTGCTTCATGTCGACCACCACCGGGCACAGCAGGTGCGGGATGCCTTCGTAGACGCTCATCTCGAGCATCTTCGGGTCGATCAGGATCAGCCGCACGTCGCGCGCCTCGGCCTTGTACAGCAGGCTGAGGATCATCGCGTTGATGCCCACCGACTTGCCGGCGCCGGTGGTGCCGGCCACCAGGCAATGCGGCATCTTGCCCAGGTCGGCAACGACGGGCGCGCCGATGATGTCCTTGCCCAGCGCGATGGTCAGCTGCGAGGCGGCGTCGTTGTAGACCTGCGAGCCGAGGATCTCGGCCAGCCGGATCGTCTGTCGGCGTGCGTTCGGCAGCTCCAGCGCCATGTAGTTCTTGCCGGGGATGGTCTCGACCACGCGGATGCTGACCAGCGACAGCGAACGCGCCAGGTCCTTCGCCAGGTTGACGACCTGCGCGCCCTTGACGCCGGTGGCCGGCTCGATCTCGTAGCGCGTGATCACCGGGCCCGGCGACGCGGCGACGACACGCACCTCGACGCCGAAGTCCTTGAGCTTCTTCTCGATCAGCCGGCTGGTCATCTCCAGCGACTCGGGCGTCACCGTCTCGACGCGCGCCGGCGGCTCGTCCAGCAGGTCGACCTGCGGCAGCTTGGTGTCGGCCAGCTCCTTGAACAGCGGCTGCTGGCGCTCCTTGGCGACACGCTCGGACTTGGGCACCTCGAGCAGCGTCGGCTCGATGACCAGCGGCAGATGGTCGACGACCTCCTGGCGCTCGACCTCGACCACCTGCTCGCGCTCGACCAGCGCGGCCTCGCCGATGCGGCGATCCTCGGCGCGCTCGCGGCGCTGCTGGCGGCGCTCGCGCAAGGCGTCGAAAGCCGTGCCGATGCGCTCGGCGACCGCCAGCCACGAAAAGCGCAAGGCCAGCGCCATGCCCATGACCAGCGCGGCGATCCACAGCACGCCCGATCCGGCGAAGCCCAGCCAGTGCGCCGAAAGCGGCCCGAGCGTGAAGCCGAGCACGCCGCCAGCATGTCCGGGCAGGCGCGTTTCCCATTGGTACAGCCGCGTCCATTCCAGCGAACAACTGGCCGCCATCAGCAAGGCCAGGCCGATCCAGAACGCGGCACGCGGCAGCGCCGGCGCCGTGGCTGCCGCGGCGCCGTCGTCGGCGCGGCGCATGCCGTGCGCCAGACCGGCGAGCCATGCGCGCAGCCCCACGGGCACCAGCCACCACACCGAATAGCCGAACAGGAACAGTCCCAGGTCCGACAGCCACGCGCCGAGCAGGCCGGCCTTGTTGCGCAACGGCTCGCCGTCGCCGGAGGTGGAAAAGCCCGGATCGCGCAGATCGTGCGTCGCCAGCGCCAGCAGCAGCAGCAGCCAGGCGACGGCGGTGACGATCAACCAGGCCTGATGGCGCAGGCGGGCCACGGGGCCGTGCGTCGGCGCGGCCGCAGGCGGGGTACTGGCGCCGTTGCGTGAAGACTTGCGCGTGTAGGTCTTGCCGGATGCAGCGCCTTCGGCGCGCAGCGAAGCGAGCGGAAAAGTCATAGCCGCATTATCGCCACGGCACGATGGCCGACGCCGCCTTCACGTGGCTGCGCGCCGCTGCGCGACATGCGCCCGCGCCGCAACGCACTGCATGCGTCGCGAGCGACCCGCTCAGTCGTTCTGCAGCCGTTCCTTGATGATCACCGAGCCGTTTTCCTGGGTCTCGATGACGCCACGCTCTTCCAGGTCCTTCATCACCCGGCTGACCATCTCGCGCGACGCTCCGACCACCTTGGCCATGTCCTGGCGCGACACCTTGTGGCGGATGATCTTCGTGCCCTTGTCGTCCTCGGCCATGTCGAGCAGCGTGCGCGCGACACGGCCGTAGACGTCGAGCAGCGCCAGCGACTCGATCTGCCGGTCGGCGTTGCGCAGCCGCCGCACCAGCCCGCGCATCACGCCGTAGGACAACGTCGAGTTCTCGGGCAGGCAGCGCGCGAAGTCGGCGCGCGCCAGCACCAGCATGTCGGTCTGCACCTCGGCGCGCACGGTCGCCGAATGCGGTTCGTTGTCGATCAGGCTCATCTCGCCGACGTAGTCGCCGGCCTCCAGCACCGCGAGGATGACCTCGCGGCCGCGCGAATCGGAGGTCAGCACGCGCGCCCGGCCGTTCAGCAGGATGAACAGCGCGTTGCTCTTGCGGCCCTGTTCGACCACCAGTTCGCCGCGCCGCAGCCGCCGCTTGACCACCGCATCGGCGATCGACTGCGCCTGGTCGTTGGTCAGCATCGAGAACAACGGTACCCTGCGGATCAGGTCCAGGTTGGACATCAACGACATCGACTTCCCCCTCAGTGTGGTTGGTTGGCCCTGCGGGCCGCGCTGACGCTGCGATCACTACAATTTCCTTTATTGTGCCCATTGACCGACCGCTTTTCGGTCGGGGGCGACCCAAACTCGCCCCTCACGTGGGATTCACGCGACGCCTCGACCCCCCCATCCCCATGAGCAGCACGACCACCCACGCCAAGGTATTGATCCTCGGCTCCGGCCCTGCCGGCTACACCGCCGCCATCTATGCGGCGCGCGCCAACCTCGAGCCACTGCTGATCACCGGCGTGGCGCAGGGCGGGCAGCTGATGACCACCACCGACGTCGACAACTGGCCGGCCGACGTCGATGGCGTGCAGGGGCCGGACCTGATGCAGCGCTTCCTGAAGCACGCCGAGCGCTTCGCGACGAAGATCGTGTTCGATCACGTCAACAACGTCGACCTGTCGCAGCGCCCGTTCCGGCTGGAGGGCGACAGCGGACGCTACAGCTGCGACACGCTGGTCGTCGCCACCGGCGCCAGCGCCAAGTACCTCGGCCTGCCGAGCGAACAGGCGTTCATGGGCCGCGGCGTCAGCGGCTGCGCCACCTGCGACGGCTTCTTCTACCGCGACCAGGACGTGTGTGTCGTCGGCGGCGGCAACACCGCCGTCGAGGAGGCGCTGTACCTGTCGAACATCGCGCGCACCGTGCACGTCGTGCACCGCCGCGACAAGTTCAGCGCCGAGGCGATCCTGGTCGACAAGCTGATGGCGAAGGCCGCCGCCGGCAAGGTGGTGCTGCACCTGTGGCACACGCTGGACGAGGTGCTCGGCGACACCAGCGGCGTCACCGGCGTGCGCCTGAAGCCGGTGCAGGGCGGCGCCGCTGTCGAGCTGGCGCTGCAGGGCTGCTTCATCGCCATCGGCCACCAGCCGAACACCGAGCTGTTCAAGGGGCAGCTGGAGATGAAGGACGGCTACCTGATCACGCACGGCGGCCTGGACGGCATGGCGACGATGACCAGCGTGCCCGGCGTCTTCGCCGCCGGCGACGTGCAGGACCACGTCTATCGGCAGGCGATCACCAGCGCCGGCACCGGTTGCATGGCGGCGCTGGATGCGCAGCGCTTCCTGGAACAGCGCAGCTGAGCTATAATTTTCGGCTTTGCCGAGCTACGGCAGGATCCAACGTACTCTGGAGAGCGTCATGGCACGCGTCTGTCAAGTCACGGGCAAGGGCCCGATGGTGGGAAACCATGTCTCCCACGCCAACAACAAGACCAAGCGCCGCTGGCTGCCGAACCTGCAGTACCGGCGCTTCTGGGTCGAGAGCGAAAACCGCTGGGTGCGTCTGCGTGTCAGCAACGCCGCGCTGCGGTTGATCGACAAGGTGGGCATCGACCAGGTCGTCTCGGACCTGCGCGCCCGCGGCGAACTCTGACACTTCAAGCGGGAGCGACACCATGGCCACCAAGGGCGGACGCGAAAAGATCAAGCTCGAATCGTCGGCGGGCACCGGGCACTTCTACACCACCAGCAAGAACAAGAAGACCACGCCCGGCAAGCTCGAATTCAACAAGTTCGATCCGGTCGCGCGCAAGCACGTGATCTACAAGGAAACGAAGCTGAAGTA
>DAORHX010000256.1:0-5576 GCA_035438245.1 Rubrivivax sp. | reverse complement strand
GCCTACACGGCCGAGGGCGACCCGAACACCGGCATCGTCGTCGGCGACGACGCGGTGATGGTCATCGACACGCAGGCCACGCCGGCGATGGCGCAGGACGTGATCCGCCGCATCCGCGAGGTCACTGCGCTGCCGATCAAGTACGTGATGCTGAGCCACTACCACGCGGTGCGCGTGCTCGGCGCCTCGGCCTACCGGCCGGAACATGTCATCGCCAGCGAGGACACGCTGAGCCTGATCAAGGAGCGCGGCGAGCAGGACAAGGCCAGCGAGATCGGCCGCTTCCCGCGGCTGTTCCGCAACGTCGAGTCGGTGCCGCCGGGCCTGACCTGGCCGACCATGACCTTCAGCGGCCGCATGACGCTGTGGCTGGGCAAGCTGGAAGTGCAGCTGATCCAGCTCGGCCGCGGCCACACCAAGGGCGACACGGTGGTCTGGCTGCCGCAGGACAAGGTGCTGTTCAGCGGCGACCTGGTCGAGTTCGACGCCACGCCCTATGCCGGCGACGCCTACTTCCAGGACTGGCCGGGCACGCTGGACAACATCGCCGCCTTGAAGCCGCAGGCGCTGGTGCCGGGCCGCGGCGCGGCGCTGACCAACCCGGCCGACGTGGCGCGCGGGCTCGAGGGCACGCGCGCCTTCGTCAGCGAGCTGTACGCCAGCGTCAAGGCCGGCGCTGCCGCGGGCAAGGAGCTGCGCGCGGTCTACCGCGAGACCTTCGACAAGCTCAAGCCCAAGTACGGGCAGTGGGTCATCTTCGACCACTGCATGCCCTTCGACGTGACCCGCGCCTACGACGAGGCCACGCGCTACCCCGACCCGCGCATCTGGACCGCAGAGCGCGACATCGAAATGTGGAAAACCCTGGAGACCTGAACATGAAGATCGAACGCATCCATCACGTTGCCTACCGCTGCCGCGATGCCAAGGAGACGGTGGAGTGGTACCGCAAGTACCTGGGCATGGAGTTCGTGCTCGCCATCGCCGAGGACAAGGTGCCGTCCACGCACGCGCCCGACCCGTACATGCACCTGTTCATGGATGCCGGCAACGGCAACATCATGGCCTTCTTCGAGCTGCCGAACTCGCCGCCGATGGGGCGCGACCCGAACACCCCCGACTGGGTGCAGCACATCGCCTTCAAGGTGGGCAGCCTCCAGGAGCTGGACGAGACCAAGGCGAAGCTCGAAGCCGACGGCATCACGGTGGTCGGCCCCACCGAGCACACGATCTTCAAGTCGATCTACTTCTTCGATCCCAACGGCCACCGGCTCGAGCTGGCCTGCGACACCGCCACGCCCGAGATGAGCCGCAAGCTGGACGAGGTGAAGTGGCAGATGCTGGAGGAATGGTCGCGCACCAAGCGCGCGCCGAAGCATGCGCAGTGGATGCACGAGGCCGAACTGCGGACGTGAGGATGCGATGTCCAAGAGCTACACCTATCCCGAGTTCCCGTATCGGCAGAGCGCGGCGCAGCGCGAGGGCCGCGTCGAGCGCCATCCGCTGGTGGTGGTCGGCGCCGGACCGATCGGCCTGAGCGTCGCGCTGGACTGCGCGCAGCGCGGCATCACGGTGCTGCTGCTCGACGACAACAACACCGTCAGCGTCGGCTCGCGCGCGGTGTGCTATGCGAAGCGGCCGCTGGAGATCTGGGACCGCCTGGGCGTGGCGGCGCCGCTGGTGGGCAAGGGCGTGCGCTGGCAGGTCGGCAAGGTGTTCCTCGAGGACGCGCAGGTCTACCAGTTCGACCTGCTGCCCGAGGGCGGCCACAAGATGCCGGCGATGATCAACCTGCAGCAGTACTACGTCGAACAGACGCTGGTCGATGCCTGCGAGGCGCATCCGAAGATCACCGTCGGCTGGAAGCACAAGGTCGTCGCACTGCAGCAGCAGCCCGACCACGCGCGGCTCACGGTCGAAACCCCGGACGGCCGCTACGACCTGCTGGCCGACTGGGTGGTCGCCTGCGACGGCGCCAATTCCGACACGCGCAAGATGGTCGATGCCAAGTTCACCGGCCAGTTCTTCGAGGACCGTTTCCTGATCGCCGACGTCGTGCTGAAGGCGCCGCCGCGCACGCAGGGCGCGCAAAGGCTCGGCACCGAGCCCGAACGCTGGTTCTGGTTCGATCCGCCGTTCCACCGCGGCCAGAGCGTGCTGCTGCACAAGCAGTGCGACGACGTCTGGCGCATCGACTTCCAGCTCGGCCGCGACGCCGACGCCGAAGCCGAGAAGCGCCCCGAGCGCGTGATCCCGCGCATCGAGGCGATGCTCGGCCCCGAGCTGCCGTTCGAGCTGGAATGGGTGTCGGTGTACCAGTTCGCATGCCGGCGCATCGACGACTTCCGCTACGGCCGCGTCATCTTTGCCGGCGACAGCGCGCACCAGGTGTCGCCGTTCGGTGCGCGCGGCGCCAACACCGGCATCCAGGACGTCGACAACCTGGGCTGGAAGCTGAAGCTGGTGCTCGACGGCACGGCCGGCGAGGCGCTGATCGACAGCTATCACGAGGAGCGCGCGTTCGCCGCCGACGACAACCTGCTGAACTCGACGCGCGCCACCGACTTCATCTCGCCGAAGAGCGCGGTCAGCCTGCGCTTTCGCAACGCCGTGCTCGAGCTGGCGTCGACCGAGGCGTTCGCGCGGCCGCTGGTCAACAGCGGCCGGCTGTCGGTGCCGACGCCGTATCTGCAGTCGTCGCTGAACACGCCCGACGAGGACACGTTCGCCGGGCTGATGAAGCCGGGTACGAACTGCGCCGACGCACCGCTGCGGCACCAGGGCCGCGACAGCTGGCTGCTGGACGTGCTGAACACGCAGCACGGCCCGGCAGGGGGCTTCACGCTGCTGGCTTTCGGGGAGCGCCCGGCGCTGGAAAGCGTGGCCGAAGGGCGGCTGGTGGCGCGCGTGCTGCATGTCGGCAGCGATGTCGACGACGCGCAGGGCCTGCTGGCGCGGCGCTACGACGCGCAGCCGGGCACCGTCTACCTGATCCGCCCGGACCAGCACGTGGCCGCGCGCTGGCGCACACTCGATGCCGCCAAGGTGCGCGCCGCGCTGCGCCGCTGCACCGCGCAGAACTGAAAGGGAGCCCGCGATGCCGCTGAACCACCAACCGAACATTGCCGACGCCGACGACTTCTACCGCGAGCTGATCGACAGCCAGCGCGGCCTGAGCGACGCGCAGGCCGAGATGCTGACGACGAAGCTGGTGCTGATCCTCGCCAACCATGTCGGCGACCGTGGCGTGCTGCGCGAGGCGATCGCGCTGGCGCGCGACAACACGCTGGCACATGCCTGAGCAACAGGGTCCACGAACATGATCGACCACACGCACGACCCCGGCCTGCGCAGCTGGGTCGAATCGGCGAACGCCGCGGACAGCGACTTCCCGGTGCAGAACCTGCCGTTCGGCGCCTTCAGCCGCAAGGGCAGCGGCGACGCGCCGCGCATCGGCGTGGCCATCGGCGACCAGATCCTCGATCTGAAGCTGGCGCGCGAACAATGCCCGTGGGCCGCCGGCATCGACGAATTGCTGCAGCCGCTGGCGGCCGGCGAGCTGGCGCCGCTGATGGCCAGCGACGCGGCCACGCGCCGCAAGCTGCGCGGCGCGCTGTCGCTGGCGCTGGCCGAAGGCAGCGACCAGGGGCCGTTCCTCGAGCTGTGCCTGGTGCCGCAGGCGGCGGCGCAGATGCACATGCCGTGCGCCATCGGCGACTACACCGACTTCTTCACCGGCATCCACCACGCCAGCGCGGTCGGCAAGCTGTTCCGCCCCGACAACCCGCTGATGCCGAACTACAAGTGGGTGCCGATCGGCTACCACGGCCGCGTGTCCAGCATCGGCGTCAGCCCGCAGGACGTCGTGCGCCCGTGCGGCCAGACCCTGGCGCCCGCAGCAGCCGAGCCGCAGTTCGGCCCGTGCCGGCGGCTCGACTACGAACTGGAACTGGGCGTCTTCGTCGGTGCCGGCAACGACCTGAGCCGGCCGATGACGATGACGCAGGCGGAGGACAGCTGGTTCGGCATCGTGCTGCTGAACGACTGGTCGGCGCGCGACATCCAGACCTGGGAGTACCAGCCGCTCGGTCCGTTCCTGGCGAAGAGCTTCGCGACGACGATCTCGCCGTGGATCGTCACCCGCGAGGCGCTGGAGCCCTTCCGCGCGCCGTTCACGCGGCCCGAAGGTGACCCGCAGCCGTTGCCGTACCTGGACAGCGCCGCCAATCGCGAGCGGGGCCAGATCGACATCGCGCTGCAGGTGCGGCTGCAGACCGCGTCGATGCGCGAGCGCGGGCTGCCGCCGGTGGAGCTGAGCCGATCGAACTACCGTGACGCGTACTGGAGCGTCGCGCAGATGCTCGCGCACCACAGCAGCGGCGGCTGCAACCTTCGCACCGGCGACCTGCTCGGCACCGGCACGCTGTCCGGGCCGCAGCCGGGGCAGGGCGGTTCGCTGCTCGAGCTGTCGGTCGGCGGCAAGCAGCCGCTGACGCTGCCCGGCGGCGAGTCGCGCAGCTTCCTGCAGGACGGCGATTGCGTCAGCCTGAGCGCGTTCTGCCAACGCGACGGCCTGCGGCGCATCGGCTTCGGCACCTGCAGCGGCACGGTGCTGCCGGCGCGGCAGGGTTGACCGGGGCACTTGCAGGCGGGCGCGGCGCCCCCAAGTGGGTGGCATGGACACCACCCGACCCGTATCGTCGAAGGCGCGGCTTGCCGTCGCGCACCTGCTGGCGCAGTTGCTCGAGCGGCTCGATCGCAGCGCCGTGCCGGTCGGTGCCGCGCAGTACCGCTCGGTCGTGCAGCACCTGAGCGAGGAGTTCGAGGCCTTGCAGTCGCAGCCGGGCCTGTCGGCGCTGCTCGATGCGTTTGCCTCGGCGGCCGAGCTGTACGAGAACCTGAACTACCGGCACGCGGGGTTGTGCCGCTCGCCGCTGGAGCTGTCGCTGGCCGCCGAGCAGCAGGCGCGCCAGGCCATCGAGCGCGCGATGCGCCGCGGCTGAACGCGCGGCGCGCACGCCGTCAGTCGATGACGGCGATGGCTTCGATCTCCAGCATCAGCTCCTCGTGCACCAGTGCGGTCGTGCCGACCAGCGTGCTGGCCGGCTGGTGGGCGCCGAAATGCCGCTGGCGGATGGCGCGCAGCGTCTTCACCTTGTCGGTGGTCAGGTCGCGCACGTAGGCGTTCATCTTCACGATGTGGTGGAACTGTGCGCCGCCGGCGGCCAGCGCCAGGCCCAGGTTGCGCAGCACCTGCTCGGCCTGCTCGGCGAAGCTGCTGCCGACCACCTGGCCGCTGGCGTCCAGCGCCACCTGGCCCGACACGTACAGCGTGCGCGAGCCGCCGCTGACGGCGGCGACATGCGAATAACTCCCCTGGCTCAGCTCGGCGGGGTTGATGAACTCGACGGGCATGCTGCGCTCCTGCTACGGAAGAGGACGCACCATAAGGCATGCCGCTCGCGTCCGGGCGCGATGGGTCGAATGACGGTGCCCGGCGCAAAGCAGCCGAATTCAAACAGCCGAGTTCATCGCGTTCGGCACGGCGCGGCAGGCGGCACCCGCCAGGGGCTCAT
>DAORHX010000255.1:0-5578 GCA_035438245.1 Rubrivivax sp. | reverse complement strand
AGCACGACCTGGCCGATGCGCTCCGCGCCGAGCGCGCGCTGCCGATGCCCTGACAGCCGACCGGGGCAGGGCCCGTGCCCTGCCCTGCGCCGGCGGCGGCCGCCTCGACGGGCGGCCGCCGCTGGCATTCGTGGAGGACACCCTCATGACCACCGCTTCGAACTACCGCGTGCGCACGCTGCGCCTGCCCAATGGCTTGCAGCTCGAATTCGCCGAGCAGGGCACGCCCGGCGACACCACCGTGATGCTGCTGCATGGCAGCACCGATTCCTGGCGCTCCTTCGAGGCGCTGCTGCCGCTGCTGCCGGCGCACTGGCATGTGATCGCGCCGTCGCAGCGCGGGCACGGCCGCTCCGACAAGACCGCCAGCGACTACGGCACGCGCGCCTTCGCTGCCGATGCCGCCGCGCTGGCGTGCCAGCTCGGCCTGCCGCCGCTGGTCGTCGTCGGCCACTCGATGGGCGCGGCCAATGGCTTTCGCCTGGCCATCGACCAGCCCGAACTGGTGCGCGGCCTGGTGGCGGTCAGCGCCTTCGCGAGTTTTGCCGACAAGCCCGAGCTGGTCGCGTTCAACAGCAGCGAGATCGAGCCGCTGACCGACCCGGTGCCCTACGCGCTGGCGCACGAGTTCCAGCACTCGACCGTGGCCGGCGCTGTGGACCGCGGCTGGATACACAGCATGGTGGCCGAAAGCCTGCAGCTGCCGGCGCGCGTCTGGCGCGGCATGTTCGCCGGCCTGCTGCAGGACGACTTCAGCGCCGAACTGCCCCGGGTGCAGGTGCCCACGCTGCTGGCCTGGGGCGAGCGCGACACCTACGTGCCGCGCGCCGATCAGCAGCGGCTGCTGGCCGCGCTGCCGCGCTCGCGGCTGCTGTCGTACCCGGGTGTCGGCCACGCGCTGCATTGGGAGCAGCCCGAGGCGTTCGCGCGGGACCTGGGGGCGTTCGTCGAGGCGCTGGCTGCACCGGCGCCGGCCTGGCCGGCGGTAATGGCAAACGTTACGAATTCGTGATCAGGAACGGTCACCCGGCCCGGCAGGAGGCCGCCCACCGCTGCGACCCTCGCCACGGGGCTTGCCGCGTCGTATTACCATGCGGTTGTCTGGTAACACCTCGAGGTGCATGTTGACAACGTTGACCAGCAAGGGCCAGGTCACCATCCCGAAGCGGATCCGTGACGAGATGAAGCTGCTGCCCGGTTCGGCGGTCGAGTTCTCGGTGAATGCCATGGGCGAAGTCGTGCTCCATCGGGCCAAGCCTGCGAGGCGGCAGCGCTCACCCGTTCCCGACCGCTTCGAGGCCGTTCGCGGCCGCGCCGATGTGCGCTGGCGCACCGACGACCTGATGAAACTGTTGCGCGCTGAAGACTGATGCTGCTGGTCGACACCAACGTCCTGGTCGACGTGCTGCAGAACGATCCGCAGTGGGCCGGATGGTCGATCGGCCAACTGCGCGCGCAAGCCAAGTTGCATGCGCTGGCCATCAACCCGGTGATCTACGCCGAGATGTCGCTGTCGTTCTCGACCCTCGAGGCGCTCGACGACGTGGTGTCCACGATGGCGCTGGAGCTGCGCGAGATGCCGCGGCCCGCGCTGTTCCTTGCCGCCAAGGCGTACCTGCAGTACCGCCGGCGCGGCGGCGGCAAGGAACAGGTGCTGCCGGACTTCTTCATCGGTGCCCATGCTGCGGTCGAAGGGTGGCCCTTGCTGACCCGGGATGCCCGCCGCTTCAGAAGCTACTTCCCCACGCTCGAAGTCCTGGCGCCAGCGTGACGGTGACTGGAGGCGCAGCACACCGGTGCTGAAAAGGTCGCCCGGGTCGGCGAACGGGTCGTGCACCACGGGCGGCACCGTCAGCTGGTCCCAGGCATGCGTCGCGCCGGGATAGGCGTCGACCCCTCACGACGCCGCCGTGGAGCTCGATCCGCACGGCAGTTCTGATTGATCTTGCGATCCGATCGACTTACGATAACGCAAATCGTAAAGATGGAGTTCCGAATGTCCGAGCCGACCACCATGTCCAGCAAGGGGCAGGTCACGATTCCGCGTGATGTGCGCGAGCGCCTGGGCCTGCAGGCCGGCGACAAGATTGCCTGGTCGCTGCTGAGCAATGGCACTGTCGTCGTGCGGCCGAAGACGCGGCGCCTGGTCGACCTCGTCGGCATGCTGACGCGGCCGGGTCAGCCGGGCGTCACCGTCGACGAGATGCGTCTGCCGGAATGAGTTTGGCCATCGACACCAACGTGCTGGTGCGCGTGCTCGTGCAGGACCCGACGGCTGCAGCTCAGTGCGCCGCGGCCGAACGTGTGATCGCCGAGGCCTCCGCCAGCGGCGAGCCGCTCCTCATCACGCTGTGCGCGCTGCTGGAAACCGAATGGGTCCTTCGCAGCCGCTACAAGGTCGACCGGGTGTCGATAACGGCAGCCGTCATCGCGATGCTCGAGACGCCAGGCATCGAGTTCGAACACGCGCCGACAGTCGAGGAGGCCCTGTACCTCTTCGAGCAGTACCCCTCGGCCGACTTCGCGGATTGCTTGCTCGTGGCGCGTGCAACGCACCTCGGCCGCGACCGCTTCCTGACCTTTGATGCGGGCGCCGCCAAGCTGCCGCGTGCGGAGTTGGCGCAATGATTTCGCACGGAACCCCACCACGGCGATTGACTCGTAGGCCTGTTCGACGCTCGATGGCTACCGCGGAATCTTCGCCTTGTCCCACGCCGCGCGGTTGCGCGCGTGCGGGTCCATCTGCGCGGCCGACACCTGGTCGAAGACCATCGTCGTGCGCGAGCGCTCGTCGTAGGGCGCCCAGCCCGGCTCACCGGTCTTGACGAAGCCCACCCACGCGCCGTGCATCGCGTCGGCCAGCGGCTGCGGCGGCTTCGGCCCGAGCAGCGCCTCGGTCTCGACGCCGAGCGTGTCGAAGACGAACGGCACCTCCAGATAGTGGCCGGCGCCCATCTTGCCGTCGAAGATCGGCGTGCGCCAGGCGAACTCGTACAGGTAGGCCTGCGTGCTGCGGCGGCTCAGCGCCTCGGCCAGCCGGATCGACGGGATCCAGAAGTACCACTCGGTGATCAGCCGCGTCAGCATCTCGCCCGGCTGGTCCGTCCCGGCGCCGAGCACGTCCAGCGCCTCGGGGTCGTAACCGTAGCCCATCAACGCGAGCTTCAGCAGCTCATCGGTCACCGCGGCCATGCTGCCGATCGGCACCGCGAAGAAGTGGAACTCGTGCCTGTTCGTGCCGACAAGCAGCGGCACGCCTTGGCCCGCGCCTTCGCGCAGCGCCTCGATCGGCAGCCTGGGCAGCACGTCGCCGTCGATCACCGGCTCCATCGCCATGCCGTGCTGCGCCGCCTCGCCCCACACGCGCGGGTCCGGGTTGGCCGCCATCTCGATGCGCACGGCCGCCACCTCGGCGACGAGCCGGTCCAGGTCGAGCGCGGCGAAGGCCTGCCGCGTCGGCTCGATCTGCAGCCGCTGGGCGAACAGTTCGGTGATCTGCTTGGCGTTGCCCGGCTGCAGCGCGATGTGCCCCGAGCCGCTTTGCGAGATGGCGCGGTGGAACAGCCCCGCGGCCCGCGGGCTGGACATCAGGCAGGCGACGCTGATCGCGCCCGCCGACTCGCCGGCGATGGTCACCTGCTGCGGGTCGCCGCCGAACGCGGCGATGTTGTCGCGCACCCACTGCAGCGCGGCGATCTGGTCGCGCAGGCCGTTGTTGCTGTGCTCGTCGCCGGTGTACAGGAAGCCCTCGGCGCCGAGCCGGTAGTTGAGGGTCACGCAGACCACGCCGTCGCGCGCGAAGGCGCTGCCGTCGTAGTGCGGCACGATGCCGGAGCCGTTGACGTAGGCCCCGCCGTGGATCCAGAACAGCACCGGCAACCCGGCGGCCTGCTGGGGCGCCCAGATGTTCAGGTTGAGGCATTCGTCGCCGGCGATGTGCGGCTCGGGCAGCAGCGCGTCGAACGGCACCCGATAGGGCGCCTTCGGCACCGTCGGCCCGGGCCGGGTGGCGTCGCGCACTTCGGTCCACCCGGGGTGCTCTTTGGGGCGGCGCAAGCGGTTCGCGCCGAAGGGGGCGGCGGCATACGGGATGCCCAGCCAACGGCGCACGCCGTTCTCGCGGCTTCCGACGACCGGGCCGAGGGTGGTGACGACGACTTCGCCCATGGCAGCAACGCTTCTTCGGGTGGATGGGTCTGGTCGCCGCGCGGCCGGCGCTACAGCTTCCTGTCGAAGAACCGCACCACCCGCGCGCGCGACTCGTGGGCCTGTTCGACGTCGGGCGTGAAGGTCACCGGCGGCACCACGCCGGTGCTGAAGTAGCTGCCCTGGTCGGCGAACGGGTCGTGCACCACGGTCGGCACCATCAGCCGGTCCCAGGCATGCGTCGCGCCGGGATAGGCGTTGACCCGGACGACGCCGCCGTTGCTCGGGTTGACCGAGGCGGCCAGGGCATTGCAGGGCCCGCTGCTGTTGTCGTAGCCGTCCTTGGTGCCGACCTGGATCAGCACCGGGGCACCGGTGAGCTCGATCCACTGCACGCCGAACTGTGCCGGCGTGACCCCCAGCTTGGCGAACAGCGCGGTGTTGTTCCACCCATAGCACACCGGGTAGTGCGCCACGTGCGCCTTGAAGGTCAGGCCGTTGCCGTAGGTGCCCGCATAGAGCCGTTCGGCGGCCCCCATGCTGACCAAGCCGCCCCACGAGAAGCCGAGCACGCCGATGCGCGCGGCGTCGATGTGCGGCTGCTGCGACAGGAAGGCCAGCGCCGAAAACGCGTCGGGGTAGGTGAGGTAGACCGCCGCCGGCCGCTGCCCGGCGCCGGTGTAGCCGCGCGCCTGCCACATGTCGATCTGCAAGGTGGCGATGCCCGCCCTGTTCAGCGCCGCCTCGTAGAAGTCGCCGCGTGCATCGACGCCGGCCGAGCCGTGCAGGATCAGCACCGCCGGGAGCTTGGGCTTGCCGCGGTGGCCGGCGCCGGCATGCGCATGGCCTGCGCTGCGGGGGATGCTGAGCTTGCCCTGCAGGTTGAGCATCGTGCCCGGCTTCGTCAGGTCGGGCGAGGGGAACTGCACGAAGGTGACGTCCGCCGCCGGCGCCGCCCCGGCATGGGCGTCGTTCCCCGCCCGCGACGGCCCGGCCGCGAGCAACGTAACGACGGCCAGCGCGGCGAGTCCCGCGGTCTTGAAACGGGTCATCTGCATGGTCGGCTCCATCCGATCGAGCGCGCGCTGCCTTGCGCGCCGGCGCACGATAGCACCCCGCTCAGGTGCACATCCCAGGGCTGGGCCCTGAGGGGGCACAGCGCTCGACGAAGTCCTCCATCGCGTCGAGCACCGCCCCGGTGTCGCCGGCCCACAGCAGGTGGTCCTCGCCCGGCAGCAGGCACAGCTCGGCCTGCGGGATGTGCGCCGCCAGGTAACGCGCGACGCCGGCGCGCACGATGCGGTCGGCCTCGCGCTGCAGAACCAGCGTCGGCACCTGCAGCGCGCCGAGGCGCGCGCGCACGTCGATGCCGGCAAAGGCGCGCAGGATCGCCGGCAGGCTGTTGCGCGATACCGCCTGGCGCAGCATGCGT
>DAORHX010000254.1:0-5587 GCA_035438245.1 Rubrivivax sp. | reverse complement strand
GGGCGGCGCGGCCTGCGCCGCGGCGGTGCTCAAGCCGGGCTTGCCGCGCGCGGCGGCGTCGCGGCGGCCGGCATCACTTGATCAGCGCGGCGGCCTGCTGCGCGAGATCGGCGGCCTGCGTGTAGTTCTCGCGCGCCTTGCGGTTCCAGCTCTCTTCGAGCCCGGTGATCTGCTTGGCCACCGCGACCTCCTTCTTGTTCGACGCGAACAGCTTCTGGAAGTCGGTCTGCCCGGCCAGCGATTCGGACACGACGGGCGAGAACGCCAGCTGCCGCGCCTGGCGGATCAGCTCGGCGGCCTGCGCGTTCGCCTTGCCGCTGGCCGCGAGCCGGGCTTCAGCCGCGTAGATGGCCTTGGTCGCGGCCTGCAGCTCCTTCAGCCTGAAGGTGATGGTCTGGTCGAACAGCGCCTGCACCAGCGAGTAGCGGTCTTCGGACAGGTCGGCGTTGAAGCTGACCTTGGCGCGCTTGGCGATGACCTGCGGGTCCGGATAGCCCGGCGGGATCTTGCCGGCGAGCGCGGAGTAGGGCAGCACCGGCAGCCGCGAGACGGCCGGCAGCAGCAGCAGTTCCTGGCCCTGCTGGCTCAGCGCGAACTGCACGAAGGTCTTGGCCTCGGCCGTGTTCTTGCCGCCGGCGACGACGGCGATGTTCGCCGGCACGATCGAGGTCATGGCCGGGTAGACGAACTCCACCGGGAAGCCGGAGTTCTTGCCGGCCAGGCCGAAGAAGTCGATCACCGGGCCGGCGCCGAACTGGCCGTTGTTGATGCCGTCGGGCACGCCGAAGCTGCGTTCGGTGACCTGCGCGCTGTTGCCGGCCATCTGCAGGATCTGGCTCCAGCCCTTGTCCCAGCCTTCGCCCTGCAGGATGGTTTCCACCGTCAGGTGCATCGTGCCCGAGCGCGACGGCGCGGTCATCGCGACATGGCCGAACCACTGCGGCTGCAGCAGGTCGGCCCACTCCTTCGGCGCGGCGAGCTTGTTCGCCTTCAGGTAGCGCGTGTTGTACATGATGCCGTAGCCCGCCAGCGCCTGGCCCTTGTAGAAGCCCTGCGGGTCGTTGATCGGGTAGTGGCCGACCTTCGCCGGGATCGCCTTGTTGTCCACGTCGGGCGCAGCCAGCAGCAGCTTGTCGCGCTTGAGCACCTCGAAGGCATCGGGCGCCGAGGCCCAGAACACGTCCGGGCGCTGGCCGGCGGCGGTCTCGCGCACGAAGGCGATGCCGGACACCGTGCTCTTGTTCAGGATCTCGAGCTTGATGTCGGGGTGGGCCTTCTCGAACGCCGCCTTGTAGGCCGCGGTCAGCTCCTTCGGGAAGGAGGTGATGACCGTGACCGTGCCGGCATGGGCCGCAGCCAGGGCTGCGCTCAGGGAAAGGGCCAGTGCGATGCGCTTGAACATCGTGTCTCCAGGGGTTCGTTTCGAGCGAACGAATCGAGTTCGATCGTAGCAAAGCAGGGGGTGCGGGCCGCGCGTCATGAACCGCGCCGCGCCGCAGCCGGCGCTGACGAAGGGCTCGGCCGCTCAGCCCAGCTGCAGCGCCACCGGCTGGTGGTCGGAAGCCTGCGTCCGGCCGTCGACCCACAGGCGCTGCAGGCGCGGGACCAGCCCGGCACTGACGAACACGAAGTCGCAGGCCACCGGGTCCGGCCCGTAAGTCCGGTCGAAGAGCCTGAAGGTCGGATCGTGCGCTCGCTGGCCGTGCAGCGCGCGCCAGGCGTCGTGCAGGCCGGCGGCTTCGATCAGCGCATGCTCCGGCTCGCTGGCCTCGAGGTTGAAGTCGCCGCACAGGATGGCCTGCGGCGTGTGCACCTTCGTCTGGAAGGGCGAGCGCGAATCGTCGTCGGCCGGCGGCGCCGCGGCCATCGCGCTGGCCTGCGCATGCAACTCGCACAGCGCCTGCGCCTGCGCCATGCGCTGGAGCTTCGAGTAGTACTCCAGATGCGTGGTCATGACGCGCAGCGCACCGAGTTGCGGGTCGCGCAGCGTCAGCACCGTGCACATGCGCGGCATGCTGCGCACGCCGGCGTCAGCCGGCCACGGCAGCGCGTGGTGCTGCACCTGCAAGACCGGCAGGCGGGTGGCGATCAGGTTGCCGAAGCGCTGGCGCGTGCCATCGCCGGCGAACTCGTCCACCGCCGCGCCGAAGAACAGCCGGAAGCCCGGCAGCAGCGCCGCCAGCTCGGCCGGCTGGTCGCCCGGGTTGCCGGGCATGTCGCCATAGCCCTGGGCGATCTCCTGCACGCACAGCACGTCGAAGTCGGCCATCTGGCGCGCGCCGTCGACGATGCGCTGCGCGCTGACCACGCCGTCCAGGCCGCAGCACCATTGGGTGTTCCAGGTGACCAGTTTCATCGTTGCCTCACTTGATGCCCGCGCGCATGAAACTCTGCACGAACTGGCGCTGGAACAGCAGGAAGGCGATCAGCAGCGGCGCCGAGGTCATTAGCGTGGCCGCGGTGATGATCGACCAGTCGACGCCCTGATCGACCGACGAGAACACCTGCAGCCCCACGGTCAGCGGCCGCGCTTCGGCACTGTTGGTGACCACCAGCGGCCACAGGAAGTTGTTCCAGTGGAAGCTCACCGACACCAGCGCGAAGGCGGTGTACACCGGCTTGGCCAGCGGCACGTACACCCGCCACAGCGTCTGCAGCGCGCTGGCGCCTTCGACGCGCGCGGCGTCGTCCAGCTCCTTCGGGATGCCCATGAAGGTTTGGCGCAGCAGGAAGATGGCGAAGGCCGACGCGAAATACGGCAGCCCGATCGCGAGCAAGGTGTCGACCAGGCCGAGCGTGGCCATGGTCTTGTAGTTCTCGACGATCAGGATGTCGGGCATCACCATCAGCTGCACCAGCACCAGCGCGAAGGCAATGTCCTTGCCGCGGAACTCGTAGCGCGCGAAGGCGTAGGCGGCCAGCGTCGCCAGCACCAGCTGCACGCCCAGGATCATCAGCACCAGCAGCGTGGTGTTGAGGAAGTAGCGCGCGAAGGGCGCGGCCTCCCAGGCGCGGCGGAAGTTTTCCAGCGTCAGCGGCGAGCTGAAAGCGAAGTGGCCCGACAGTTCGGCCGGGTGGAACGCGGTCCACACCGCGAACCCCAGCGGCAGGATCCACAGCAGCGCCAGCAGCCACGCCGCCAATGTGTCGAGCCAGCCGGGCTCGTTGTAGACGAGGCGCGAGGTCGTCACTTGTAGTGCACCCGCTTGTCCAGCACGAAGAACTGGAACAGCGCCACCGAGGCCAGCACCACCACCAGCACGATCGTCATCGCCGCCGCGTAGCCGGTGTCCCAGAACTGAAAGCCCACCTCGTACAGCCGGTACAGCAGCAGCGTCGACGCGTTGTCCGGCCCGCCGCGCGTCAGCACGAACAGGTGGTCGACCATGCGAAAGGCGTTGATCACCGCGTTGACCAGCACGAACAGCGTGGTCGGCATCAGCAGCGGCCACTGCACGCGGCGGAAGAAATGCCAGCGCGACGCGCCTTCGATGGCGGCGGCTTCGCGCAGGCTGGGGTTCAGCGTCTGCAGCGCGGCCAGGTAGAAGATCATGAAGAAGCCGGCTTCCTTCCACACCGCCACCACGGTGACGGCGCCGAGCGCGGTCGCCGGGCTGCCCAGCCAGTTGTGCGCCGGCAATCCGAACAGCGCGGTGATCTGTTCCAGCAGCCCGTACTGCGGCGTGTAGAAGAACAGCCAGATGTTGGCCACCGCAATCATCGGCAGCACGGTGGGCGTGAAGTAGGCCATGCGCAGGAACGCGCGCCCGGTGATGCGCTCGTTGACCCACAGCGCCATCAGCAGCGCCAGGCCGATCGACGCCGGAATGGTGGCGGCGGCGAACCACAGGTTGTTGCGCACCGCCTGCCAGAACACCGGGTCCTCGACCATCACCTGGTAGTTCTCCAGCCCCACCCACACGCCGGGGCGGTTGCCCTTGGGCGTGGAGAAGAAGCTGTCGACCAGCGTCGAGACCGCCGGGTAGTGCGTGAAGCCGATCAGCAGCAGCAGCGCCGGCAACAGCAGCAGCCAGGCCTGCGGCGCGCCATGCGAGGCCGTGCCGCGCATGGTCGTGCTACTTGTACGCCCGCAGGATGCGATCGGCCTCGCGCTGCGCGTCCTGCATCGCCTGCGCCGGGGCCTTGGTGCCGGTCAGCGCGGCCTGCAGCCCGTCGTTCAGCGCTTTGGTCACACGCTGGTTGTCGTGCGTGGAGAACTCGGCCACCGAGAACGGCAGCTGGTCGCGCGCCACCAGCGCGGGCGGGAAATCGGCCGTGTATTTTTTAAGCGCCGGCGTGTCGTAGGCGGCCGGCGACACCGCCACGTAGCCGGTGTCGATGCTCCACTGCGCGGCGCGCTCGGGCTGCGTGATCCACTTGACGAACTTGAAGGCTGCCTCCTGCTGCGCCGGCGTGGACTTCTTGAAGATGTAGAAGTTGCCGCCGCCGGTGGGCGAGCCCTTGCGCTTGTTGGCCGGGATCATGGCCACGCCGAAGTCGAACTTGGCGTTGTTGCGGATGTTGGTCAGGTTGCCGGTGGTGGTGTAGATGATCGCCGCCTTCTTCTCGAAGAAGTCCTTCGGCGTCGTGCCCCACTCGACCACGCCCGGCGGGTGCACGCCGGCCCTGCCCAGGTCCACCCAATACTGCAGCGCCTCGACCACCTTGGGGTCGTCGAACTTCACCGCGGTGCCGCTGTCGTTGGCCAGGATCGCGTCGTTGGTGGTGGTCAGCGTCTGGAACAGCCAGTACGGGAAGCCGCTGGACGGGATCTGCACGCCGTACTGCGTGACCTTGCCGCTGCCGTCCTTCTTCGTCAGCTTGCCCGCCATGTCCTTCAGCTCGGCCCAGGTGGCCGGCGGCTTGTTCGGGTCGAGGCCGGCTTCCTTGAACAGCTCCTTGTTCCAGTACATGACCACGGTCGAACGCTGGAACGGGATGCCCCAGGTCTTGCCGGCGGTGCGGCTGTTGAGCATGAAGGCCGGGAAGAAGCCGTCGAGCCAGGCCTTGTCCTGCGGCGTCTTGACGAAGCTGTCGAAGGGGATGATCGCGTCCTCGTCGATCAGCGTGAACATGTCGGTCGACAGCAGCACCGAGGTCACCGGCGGCGTGCCCGACTTGTGCGCGGTCAGCGCCTTGACGATCGTCTCCTGGTAGGTGCCGGCGTAGATCGGCGAGACCTTGATGCCGGGGTTGTCCTTCATGAAACCCTCGGCGAAGCCGTCCATGATCTTGGCGATCGCGCCGCCCACCGCCACCGGGTAATAGAACTGCAACTCCACCGGCGCCTGCGCCCGAGCCGGCAGGGTCGCTGCGCCGGCCAGCAGCGTGCCGCCGAGGCCGAGCGCGATGCGCTGCAGGAAGGTCTTGCGGGTCAGGGTCTGGGGCATCGGTGTTCTCCGGGGTGGGGGGGTCAATGAAGGCGCCGGCCGTCGGCGTCGAAGCCGTGCGCGTCCTGCGGCCGCCAGTGCAGCCGCACGCGGCGCCCCGGCTCGATGTCGGTGCGGCCCTCGGCGCGCACCAGCAGGCTCTGGCTGCCGATGGCGCAGCGCAGCACCAGGTCGGCGCCCAGGTACTCGCTGCCCTG
>DAORHX010000253.1:0-5589 GCA_035438245.1 Rubrivivax sp. | reverse complement strand
TGGAGATCGCCTTCGCGCCGCACCCGCTGTACCGCGTCGACGGCCGCGACGTCTACCTGGACCTGCCGGTGGCGCCGTGGGAAGCCGCGCTCGGCGCCGCGGTGGACGCGCCGCTGCCCGACGGCAGCGTGCAGCTGACGGTGCCGGCCGGCTCGGCGCAGGGGCGCAAGCTGCGGCTGAAGGGCAAGGGCATTCCCGGCGCGACGCCGGGGGACCTGTACGTGGTGCTGCAGATCGCCATGCCGCCGCCGCCCGACGACGCGCAGCGCCGCGCCTGGGAGGAACTGGCGCGCTCGCAGAGCTTCAATCCGCGTGCATCGATGGGAGCCCAATGATGGCGACAACACTTTCGGTGCTGCAGTGCCAGGTGGTCGAGGACGAGGTCTCGATGTCGCTGCTGCAGCTGTGCCAGGCGTGCGGCACCGAGCGCGAGCTGGTGCTGCAGCTGGTGGAACACGGCGTCCTCGAGCCCGAGGGCGAGGCGCCGGCGAGCTGGGTGTTCACGGGCGCCAGCCTGCGGCGCACGCGCACGGCGCTGCGCCTGCTGCGCGACCTGGAGCTCAACCTGCCCGGTGCCGCGCTGGCGGTGGACCTGCTGGATGAGATCGCGCGGCTGCAGCGCGAGCTGCAGGCGCTGGGTGGCGCGCCGCGCGGCCAGTGAAGCTGCCACCACCCGGACGCGACCATGTGGCAAGACGACCCCGCGGCCAGGGCCGCGATGCGCAGCTCCCGCCCCGCCAGCCGCGGCGCGGTGCGCGCCTACGACTGGATCGCCCACCATCGCGCGCATCGCCCCACGAAGGAGGCGGTGCGCGAGCTGGCCTCGCAGCGCAGCCACAGCTATGCCGACCTCGACCGGCGCGCCGACGCACTGGCCGCCTACCTGGCGTCGCTGGGCATCGGCCGCGGCGACCGCGTCGCCTTGCTGGCGCACAACGGCGTCGAGTACTTCGACCTGCAGTTCGCCTGCGCGCGCAACGGCGCGATCGCCGTGCTGTTGAACTGGCGGCTCACCGTCAGCGAGCTCGAATACATCCTCGGCGACAGCGCGCCGCGGCTGCTGATCCACGACGTGGAGTTCGGCGACAGCGCACGCACGTTGCAGGCGCGCTGCGGCCTGCCGCAGCTGCTGTGCATCGACGGCGGCGCGAGCGCGGGCGGCAACGCCTACGAGGACGCGCTCCAAGCCTTCAGCGGCCGGCCGGCGCCGCGCGAGGAGCTGACTCACGACGACGTGGTCACGCTGATGTACACCTCGGGCACCACCGGGCTGCCGAAGGGCGCGATGATCACCCACGGCATGAACTTCTGGAACTGCGTCAACCTCAGCGCAGCGGCCGGGGTCGGCATGGGCACCGTGCATTTGTCGGTGCTGCCGCTGTTCCACACCGGTGGGCTGAACTGCTATTCCAACCCGGTGCTGCATGCCGGTGGCACCGTGGTCGTCATGCGCCAGTTCGACCCGGGCCACGCGCTGCGTGTCATCGGTGATGCGGCGCAGCGCATCACGCACTTCTTCGCGGTGCCGGCGCCGTACCAGTTCATGGCCCAGCACCCCGACTTCGGCAGCACCGACCTGTCGCGGCTGCAGGGCGCGGGCGTCGGCGGCGCGCCCTGCGCGCTGAGCATCCTGCAGGCCTGGGCCGAGCGCGGCGTGCTGCTGCTGCAGGGCTTCGGCATGACCGAGACCAGCCCGGCCTGCATCTTCCTGAACCCCGACGATGCGATGCGCAAGCTCGGCTCCACCGGCAAGGTGCTGCTGCACACCGAGGCGCGCATCGTCGACGAAAGCGGCGCCGACTGCGCGCCGAACCAGGTCGGCGAACTTTGGGTGGCCGGTCCGAACATCACGCCGGGCTACTGGAACCGCCCCGACGCCACCGCGTCCAGCTTCGAGGGCCGCTGGCTGAAGACCGGCGACGCCGCGCGCGTCGACGACGAAGGCTTCTACTACATCGTCGACCGCTGGAAGGACATGTACATCTCGGGCGGCGAGAACGTCTACCCGGCCGAGGTCGAGAACGTGCTGTACCAGCTGCCGCAGGTGGCCGAGGCCGCGGTGATCGGCGTGCCCGACGAGCGCTGGGGCGAGGCCGGGCTGGCGGTGCTGGTGCTCAAGCCGGGCCAGGCGCTGGCGCGCGAGGCGGTGCTCGCCCATTGCAGCCAATGCCTGGCGCGCTTCAAGTGCCCGCAGGACATCGCGGTCATCGACGCGCTGCCGCGCAATGCCACCGGCAAGGTGCTGAAGCGCGAGCTGCGCAAGCGTTTCCTGGGCGGGGACGCGCCGGCGATCAGTTGAGCCTGCGGGGGTGCGGTGCCCAGGCCCGGTGCACGGTCAGGGCGGGGCTATACTTGTATAGCGACTGAGTTCGGAGACCCGAAACATGCTTGCCATCCGCCTGCCGCCATCCATCGAAGAGCGTCTCGCGGCACTGGCCAGCGAGACGGGGCGCACCAAGACGGCGCTCGCGCGCGAGGCGATCCTCGAATACATCGACGACCTCGAGGACTACCACCTGGCCGAGGCCCGCGCCCGGCGCAACCGCAAGAGCATCCCTTTGGAGGACGTGGAGCGCGAGCTTGGCCTATAGAGTCGAGTTCGACCCCGACGCGCTGAAGGACCTGAAGAAGCTCGACCGGCCGGTGCAGCAACGCCTGCTGGCGTTCCTCAGGACGCGGGTCGCCACGTTGCAGAACCCGCGCGACATCGGCGAGGCGCTTGCCGGCGCCCGGCTCGGCAACTACTGGAAGTACCGTGTCGGCGACTGGCGCATCATCTGCGACCTGCAGGACGAGCGCATCGTGGTGCGCGTGCTCAGGCTCGGCAACCGGCGCGAGGTGTACCGGTAGGGGCTTCAGCGCCTCGCGGCGGCAGGCATCCATCCCCCCGTCGCCTCGCCACCCACCCACCGCCCCGGCCAGACCCCGGTCGCCACCATCCCCCCGATCACCTCGACCGCTAGTTCGATCACCGCGGCGCAGGCGGGGGTGGTCGGGCGCGTCACGCTGGTGGCGCAGACGATGCGCCGCGTCATCAGCGGGCTGTCGATGCGCGACGCGTTCAACCGCTGGGCCGCCACTTCCTCGGCCACCGCGCCCAGCGGCAGGATGGTGCAGCCGATGCCGTCCTCGACCGCGCGCTTGACGCTGCTCAGCGCGTCCATCTCGGCGACGATGTCCAGCTCGATGCCCAGCGGCGCGATCGCCTCGTCGATGCTGCGCCGCAGCCCGTGCCCCTTGCCCGGCAGGATCAGCGGCCAGCGCGCCAGCGCCGACAGCGCCATGCGCCGCGATGCGGTCGGGCCGTTCGCGCCGCTGATGAACGACAGCCGGTCTTCCAGCAGCGGCCGCCGCGCCAGCGCCGGGTCGGCGCGGTCGTCGAACAGCAGCCCCAGGTCCAGCCGGCCCGACACCAGCCATTCGCGCAGGAAGCCGCTGTAGGCCTCGACCACCTTCAGCCTCACCTGCGGCAGCCGTTCGCGGCACGCGCGCAGGATCGGCACCGTGGCCACCAGCCCGATGGTGGTGGTCAACCCGATGCTCAGCTCGCCGCTGGGCACCGCGGCCGACTCGCGCACCGCCGAGCGCGCGCGCTCGACGTCGTTCAGCACCACCTTCGCATGTTCGAGGAAGACCTTGCCGGCATCGGTCAGCGTTACGCCGCGGCTGGAGCGGTGCAGCAGCCGCGCGCCGACCTCGGCTTCCAGCGCCGCCATCTGCTGGCCCAGCGCGGGCTGGGCCACGTGCAGCCGGGTCGAGGCCTTCAACAGGCTGCCGGCCTCCTGGATGCCGACGAAGTAGCGAAGCTGGCGTAGTTCCAAGGTGGTCTCCCGGGGTTGGCTATGTGTTCGGCAGCTAGCGACTAGCCGGAATCAGTATTTCACAGCTAGCCCGCCGGCCCGCAGAATCCACCCCGCACCCGACACCTAGGAGACCCGGCGATGAGCCTCGACATCGAACATCTGCGCAGCTGGATCGGCCGCAGCGAGACCCTGAGCGACCGCGTGACGCCGGCGCCGCTGCGCGCGCTGACGGCCACGTTGGACCGCGACGACGCACCGCAGCAGCCCGGCGAGGCGATCCCGCCGTGCTGGCACTGGCTGTACTTCCTGCCGATGGCGCGGCAGTCGGAGATCGGCGCCGACGGCCACCCCAAGCGCGGCGGCTTCCTGCCGCCGGTGCCGCTGCCGCGGCGCATGTGGGCCGGCAGCCGTCTTCAGTTCAACGCGCCGCTGCGTGTCGGCCAGGCGATCGAGCGCACGTCGCGCATCCAGGACGTGCGCCTGAAGGAAGGCCGCAGCGGGCCGCTGGTCTTCGTCAACGTCAAGCACGAGGTCCGCGCCGACGGCGCGCTGGCGATCGACGAGGAGCACGACATCGTCTACCGCGACATGCCGCCGCCGGGCGAGCCCGCGCCGGCCGGCGTGCCGGCCCCCGACGACGCGTCGTGGACGCGGCACATCGTGCCCGACGACGTGCTGCTGTTCCGCTACTCGGCGCTGACCTTCAACGGCCACCGCATCCACTACGACCGCAAGTACGTCACCGAAGTCGAGGGCTACCCCGGCCTGATCGTGCACGGCCCGCTGATCGCCACGCTGCTGCTCGATCTGCTGCGCCGCGAGCTGCCCGACGCGCGCGTCGCGGCCTTTTCCTTCAAGGCGATGAAGCCGATCTTCGACATCGCGCCGTTCACCGTCTGCGGCAAGCGCCAAGGCAACGAGGTGAAGTTGTGGGCGCGCACGCCCGAAGGCCATCTGGCCATGGACGCCGGCGCCACGCTGGCCTGACGAGGAGCGACAAGCCATGTCCACCGAAACCGACCCCTACCAGGAGATCCGCGACGCCGTGCGCGGCCTGTGCAAGCAGTTCCCCGACGAGTACTTCCGCAAGGTGGACGAACAGCGCGCCTACCCCGAGGAGTTCGTGCAGGCACTCACGCAGGCCGGCTGGATGGCGGCGCTGATCCCGCAGGACTACGGCGGCTCGGGGCTGAGCATGGCCGAGGCCTCGGTGATCATGGAAGAGATCAACCGCAGCGGCGGCAACTCCGGCGCCTGCCACGGCCAGATGTACGTGATGAACGCTGTTCTGCGCAGCGGCAGCGAAGCACAGAAGCGCAAGTACCTGCCGAAGATCGCCAGCGGCGAGCTGCGCATCCAGTCGATGGGCGTGACCGAGCCGACCACCGGCAGCGACACCACCAAGCTCAAGACCACCGCGGTGAAGAAGGACGGCCGCTGGGTGATCAACGGCCAGAAGGTGTGGATCTCGCGCATCCAGCACAGCGACATGATGATCCTGCTGGCGCGCACCACGCCGCTGGCCGAGGTGAAGAAGCGCTCCGAGGGCCTGAGCTGCTTCCTCATCGACCTGAAGTCGGCCATCGGCCACGGCCTGACGGTGCGGCCGATCCTGAACATGGTCAACCACGAGACCAACGAGCTGTTCTTCGACAACCTGGAGATCCCCGAGGAGAACCTGCTCGGCCCCGAAGGCCAGGGCTTCAAGACGCTGCTCGACGGGCTGAACGCCGAGCGCACGCTGATCGCCGCCGAATGCATCGGCGACGGCTACTGGTTCATCGAC
>DAORHX010000252.1:0-5596 GCA_035438245.1 Rubrivivax sp. | reverse complement strand
GCATCTGGTGCGCTCGGCCATCGAGCTGACCAAGGACTGGCGCACCGACCGCGTGTTGCGCCGACTGGAGGCGATGCTGGCGGTGGCCGACCGCGAGGCCTCGCTGATCATCACCGGCAACGGCGACGTGCTCGAGCCGGAGCACGGCATCATCGCCATCGGCTCCGGCGGGCCCTATGCGCAGGCCGCGGCGCGCGCGCTGCTCGCGCACACCGAACTGGCGCCTGCCGAGATGGTGAAGAAGTCGCTCGAGATCGCCGGCGACATCTGCATCTACACCAACCAGTGCCACACGATCGAGACGCTTGAATGAGCCAGATGACGCCGCAGGAGATCGTCTCCGAACTCGACCGGCACATCGTCGGGCAGCAAAGCGCCAAGCGCGCGGTGGCCATCGCGCTGCGCAACCGCTGGCGGCGCCAGCAGGTGGCCGAGCCGATGCGCGGCGAGATCACGCCAAAGAACATCCTGATGATCGGCCCCACCGGCGTCGGCAAGACCGAGATCGCGCGCCGTCTGGCGCGGCTGGCCGACGCGCCGTTCATCAAGGTCGAGGCCACCAAGTTCACCGAAGTCGGCTATGTCGGCAAGGACGTGGACAGCATCGTGCGCGATCTGCTCGATGTCGCGGTCAAGCAGGAGCGCGAGCTGCAGATGAAGCGCAAGCGCGCGCAGGCCGAGGACGCCGCCGAGGAACGCGTGCTCGACATCCTGGTGCCGCCGCCGCGCGCCGAGTTCGGCCTGGGCAGCCCGGCCAGCGCGGACAACACCGCGCGCCAGGTGATGCGCAAGCGCCTGCGCGAGGGCGCCCTCGACGATCGCGAGATCGAGGTCGACCTGGCCGAAGCACGGCCGTCGCTGGAGATCATGGGTCCGCAGGGCATGGAAGAGATGGCGGAGCAGCTGAAGGGCCTGTTCGCCAACCTCGGCCAGAACAAGCGCAAGACACGCAAGCTGAAGATCGGCGAGGCGCTGAAGCTGCTGGTCGACGAGGAGGCCGGCAAGCTGGTCAACGACGACGAGATCAAGACCGCCGCGCTCGCCAACGCCGAGAACAACGGCATCGTCTTCATCGACGAGATCGACAAGGTGGCTTCGCGCAGCGAGCATGGCGGCGCCGACGTGTCGCGGCAGGGCGTGCAGCGCGACCTGCTGCCGCTGGTCGAAGGCACGTCGGTGAACACCAAGTACGGCATGGTCAAGACCGACCACATCCTGTTCATCGCGTCGGGCGCCTTTCACCTGTCGAAGCCGAGCGACCTGATCCCCGAGCTGCAGGGCCGTTTTCCGATCCGCGTCGAACTCGGGTCACTGAGCGTCGATGACTTCGAGGCCATCCTCACCAGCACCCACGCCAGTCTGGTCAAGCAGTACCAGGCGCTGCTGGCGACCGAGGGTGTGACGCTGCAGATCTCGCCCGAGGGCGTGCGCCGGCTGGCGCAGATCGCCTATGACGTGAACGAGAGCACCGAGAACATCGGCGCGCGCCGCTTGGCGACGGTGATGGAACGTCTGCTCGACGAGATCAGCTTCGATGCACCGAAGCTGCACGGGCAGACGGTGCAGGTCGACGCGGCGCGGGTCGATGCGCGCCTGGCCGAACTGGCAAAGAACGAGGATCTGTCGCGCTACATCCTGTAGCGCTCAAGCGGGCGCGCGCTGCGACTGGATCTGCAGCAGCCCGTCGAAGATCAGCGAATCGACGGTCTCGAAGGCCAGGTCGGTGATCGGCGCCAGCTTGACGGCCGCGCCGCCCGTCATGAACAGCGCGGGCTCGACGCCGGTGCGCTCGAGCAGCTTGCGATGCTGGCGCTCGATGGCACCGGCAATCGCATTGGCGCCGCCGCTCATCAGCGCGTCACTGGTGTTGGTGGGAAAGTCGACCACTTCGCCGGTGGGGAACTTCAGGCCGGCGGTGCCCATCTCCAGCGCCTTCAGCATCAGGCCGAAGCCGGGCAGGATCAGGCCGCCGAGGAAGCGCCCGTCGGCGTCGATCGCATCGACGGTGGCGGCCGTGCCGATCATCACCACCAGTGCAGGGCGCGCCGGGCCGGCGGCGAGCACGCGCGCACGCGCGCCGATCAGCGCGACCCAGCGGTCGGCGCCGAGCCGGTTCGGGTGGTCGTAGCCATTGACCAGCCCCGCCTCGCGGGCCGACGAGACCACCCAGTGCGCCTCGATGTCCCACAGTTCCATCTGCTCTTCGACGCGACGCCGCACCGCATCGCCGGCGACCACGCAACCGAGCATGCTGGTCGGCGCCGGCAAGTGCTGCCAGTCGCTTTCGGCCAGCGTGTCGATGGTCTCGAGGAAGACCGCGCCGTGCGCCAGCAGTGCTGCGCCCGGCCGTGAGCTCGCATACTGCGCCCACTTCAGCCGCGTGTTGCCGATATCGATGGCGAGAAAGCTCATGAGCGAAGGACGGCCCGGTTGCGCGACAGGCGCGAGCCTAGCAGGCACGGGCAGCCGACTCGTGATCTGCAGCTCCGGGAAAACCATGAGCCGCATGACGCCGTGTGCAGCGAGGCCCGGCCATGCAACCCGCGATCAACGGCGACAATGCCCATGGAGTTGCAACCAGTCGAGCCGACCATGACCGATCTGTCCGCCGAGTTCAAGGCTCTTGCCGAATACCGGCCGAAGCACAAGGTGCGCTTCGTGACGGCCGCTTCGCTGTTCGATGGCCACGATGCCGCGATCAACATCATGCGCCGCATCCTGCAGGGCATGGGTGCGGAGGTGATCCATCTCGGCCACAACCGGTCGGTCGACGAAGTCGTCACCGCCGCCTTGCAGGAGGACGTGCAGGGCATCGCCATCAGCAGCTACCAAGGCGGCCATGTCGAGTATTTCAAGTACATGGTCGAGCTGCTGAAGCAGCGCGGCGGCGCGCACATCAAGGTGTTCGGCGGCGGCGGCGGCGTCATCGTGCCGGCAGAGATCCAGGACCTGCAAGCCAGCGGCGTGACGCGCATCTACAGCCCCGAGGACGGGCAACGCATGGGCCTGGGCGGCATGATCGGCGAGATGCTGATGATGAGCGACACCGAGTTGTCGGCGCACGCGCCGAAAAGCCTCGGCGCCATCCGCGGCCCCGGCGCGCGACGCGCGCTGGCGCAGCTGATCACGGCGCTGGAGAACGGCAAGGTGGCGCCGGCGCTGAAGGCCGAACTGCTGGCGGCCGCCACGAAGGCGAAGACGCCGGTCATCGGCATCACCGGCACCGGCGGCGCCGGCAAGAGCAGCCTGACCGACGAGCTCATCCGCCGGCTGCGCCTGGACCAGGACGACCGGCTGCAGATCGCCGTCATCAGCATCGACCCGAGCCGGCGCAAGAGCGGCGGCGCGCTGCTCGGCGACCGTATCCGCATGAACGCCATCGGCCCCTGGCGCGCCGCGACCGGCAACGACGACGGCATGCGCGTGTTCATGCGCAGCCTGGCGACCCGCGACTTCGGCAGCGAGATCAGCCAGGCGCTGCCCGAGGTGCTGGCCGCGTGCAAGGCGGCCGGCTTCGACCTGGTCATCGTCGAAACCTCCGGCATCGGCCAGGGCGACGCGGCCATCGTGCCGCTGGTCGACGTGCCGATCTACGTCATGACGCCGGAGTTCGGTGCGGCCAGCCAGCTGGAAAAGATCGACATGCTCGATTTCGCCGAGTTCGTCGCCATCAACAAGTTCGACCGCAAGGGGGCGATGGACGCCCTGCGCGACGTCAGCAAGCAGGTGCAGCGCAATCGCGAAGCCTTCAAGCAGCCGCCCGAGGCGATGCCGGTGTTCGGCACGATGGCCAGCCGCTTCAACGACGACGGCATCACCGCGCTGTACCAAGCGCTCAAGCCCCGGCTGGCTGCGTTGGGCCTGGCGCTGGCCGACGGCGCGCTGCCGGCGGTCAGCAGCCGGCACAGCACCCACCAGGTGCCGATCGTGCCCGGCGCGCGCGTGCGCTACCTGGCGGACATCGCCGACACCGTGCGCAGCTACAAGCGCCGCGCACGCGAACAGGCGCAACTGGCTCGCGAGGTGCAACAGCTCAAGGCCAGCGCCGCGATGCTGCAGGGTCACAGCCCGGATCGCCAGCAAGCGGTCGAGGCCGTGCTCGACGTGGCGCAGGCGCGGGAGGGGAAGCTGGACGCGCAGTCGCGCAAGCTGCTGACGATGTGGCCCGACATGCGCCGCGCCTATGCCGGCGACGAGTACGTGGTGAAGATCCGCGACAAGGAGATCCGCACCGCGCTCGTGCACACCACGCTGTCGGGCAACAAGATCCGCAAGGTGGCGCTGCCGCAGTACGAGTGCCACGGCGAGCTGCTGAAGTGGCTGCTGCTGGACAACGTGCCGGGCAGCTTCCCCTACACCGCCGGCACCTTCGCCTTCAAGCGCGAGAACGAGGACCCGACCCGAATGTTCGCCGGCGAGGGTGATGCCTTCCGCACCAACCGGCGCTTCAAGCTGCTGAGCGAGGGCATGCCAGCCAAGCGGCTGTCCACCGCCTTCGATTCGGTGACGCTGTACGGCAACGACCCCGATCTGCGCCCCGACATCTACGGCAAGGTGGGCAACTCCGGCGTCAGCATCGCCACGCTCGACGACATGAAGGTGCTGTACTCGGGCTTCGACCTGACACACCCGGCCACCTCGGTCAGCATGACGATCAACGGGCCGGCACCGACGATCCTGGCGATGTTCATGAACACCGCGATCGACCAGAAGCTCGACAAGTTCCGCGCCGACAACCAGCGCGAGCCCACCGACGACGAGGCCGCGAAGATCCGCGCCTGGGTGCTGGAGAACGTGCGCGGCACGGTGCAGGCCGACATCCTGAAGGAGGACCAGGGCCAGAACACCTGCATCTTCTCCACCGAGTTCAGCCTGAAGGTGATGGGCGACATCGCCGAGTACTTCGTGCACCACAAGGTGCGCAACTTCTACTCGGTGAGCATCTCCGGCTATCACATCGCCGAGGCTGGCGCCAACCCGATCAGCCAGCTGGCCTTCACGCTGAGCAACGGCTTCACCTTCGTCGAGGCGTACCTGGCGCGCGGCATGCACATCGACGACTTCGCGCCGAACCTGAGCTTCTTCTTCAGCAACGGCATGGACCCGGAGTACACGGTGATGGGCCGCGTGGCGCGGCGCATCTGGGCCACCGCGATGCGCGACCGCTACGGCGCCAACGAACGCAGCCAGAAGCTGAAGTACCACGTGCAGACTTCCGGCCGCAGCCTGCACGCGCAGGAGATCCAGTTCAACGACATCCGCACCACGCTGCAGGCGCTGATCGCCATCTACGACAACTGCAACAGCCTGCACACCAACGCCTTCGACGAGGCCATCACCACGCCGACGGAAGACAGCGTGCGCCGCGCGATGGCGATCCAACTGATCATCAACCGCGAATGGGGCCTGGCGAAGAACGAGAACCCGAACCAGGGCGCCTTCATCATCGACGAGCTGACCGAACTGGTCGAAGAAGCCGTGCTGGTCGAGTTCGAGAAGATCGCCGAGCGCGGCGGTGTGCTGGGGGCGATGGAGACCGGTTACCAGCGCGGCAAGATCCAGGAAGAGTCGATGCACTACGAGATGTTGAAGCACA
>DAORHX010000251.1:0-5620 GCA_035438245.1 Rubrivivax sp. | reverse complement strand
CCGCCCGGCGCGCCACGCCGAAGCGCGACGAAGTTGGCTGTTCGTATTGCGGCTGCTTTGCGCCGATCGCAGACGCTCCCTTGGCGGGGCCGGGCGCTCGCCGGCCGCTCGATCGGCCTACAGGCGCCAGGCGTGCACGCCGGCGGCCTTCAGCGCCGACTTGTCGTAGGCGCTCTTCACGTCGACGAAGACCCCACCGGGCACGAGCTTGCGCGCCAGACCCGCCGCGCCCATCGCGGTGTACTCGGCGTGCGATACCGCGGCGACGATGGCCGAGGCCTGCGGCAGCGCGTCCCAGGCGGTGAGCGCGACGCCGTACTCGTGCTCGCATTCGGCCGAATCGGCGATCGGGTCATGCACGCGCACGTCGGCGCCAAAGCTTTGCAGCTCGCGCACGACGTCGATGACCTTGCTGTTGCGGATGTCGGGGCAGTTTTCCTTGAAGGTCATGCCGAGCACGACGATGGCCGCGCCCTTGACCGGCAGGTCGTTGGCGATCATGCGCTTGACCGTCTGCTCGGCCACGTACTTGCCCATGCCGTCGTTGATGCGCCGGCCGGCCAGGATGACCTGCGGCGTGTAGCCCAGCATCTCGGCCTTGTGCGTCAGGTAGTACGGGTCCACGCCGATGCAGTGGCCGCCGACCAGCCCGGGGCGGAACGGCAGGAAGTTCCACTTCGTGCCCGCCGCCTGCAGCACCTCGAGCGTGTCGATGCCGATGCGGTGGAAGATCAGCGACAGCTCGTTCATCAGCGCGATGTTCAGGTCGCGCTGCGTGTTCTCGATCACCTTGGCCGCCTCGGCCACCTTGATGCTGCTGGCCTTGTAGACGCCGGCGGTGATGACCGAGCCGTAGACCTCGGCCACGCGCTGCAGCGTCTCGGGCGTGTCGCCGGAGACCACCTTGACGATCTTCGTGACCGTGCGCTCCTTGTCACCGGGGTTGATGCGCTCGGGGCTGTAGCCGACGAAGAAGTCGCGCTTCCACTTCAACCCCGAGTGCTTCTCGATGATCGGGATGCAGATCTCCTCGGTCGCCCCCGGATAGACGGTCGACTCGAACACGACGGTGGCGCCGCGCTGGATGTGCCTGCCGACGCTTTCCGACGATTTTTCCAGCGGCGTGAAGTCCGGTTGGTGTGCGTCGTCGACCGGCGTCGGCACGGCGACGACGATGAAATCCGCCTTGCCGATGACCGCGGGGTCGGTGCTGCAGCTCAAGCGTGTGGCCGCGCGCAGATCCTCGCTGCTCACCTCGCCGGTCGGGTCGACGTGCCGCCCATAGGCGGCGACCTTGTCGGCCGCGAGGTCGAAACCCAGCGTCTCGTGCTTCTTGCCGAATTCCACGGCAAGCGGCAGGCCGACGTAGCCCAGCCCGATGACGGCGATGGTGGTCATGACGGTGTGATCCTCAAAGCTTGTAGTAGTCGCGATACCAGCGCACGAAGCGCTGCACGCCTTCGCGCACCGGGGTGCCGGGCTGGAAGCCGGTCCAGCCGGCCAGCTCCGACACGTCGGCAAAGGTCGCCGGCACGTCGCCGTCCTGCAGCGGCAGGAAGTTCCTGGCGGCGGTCTTGCCCAGCGCACCCTCGATGGCCTCGATGAAGGCCATCAGTTCGACGGGGTCGCTGTTGCCGATGTTGAAGACCCGGTACGGCACGTTGCTGCGCGCCGGGTCGGGCGCGCCGGCGTCGAAGGCCGGGTCGGCTGCGGCCGGGCGGTCGAGCACGCGCACGACACCTTGCGCGATGTCGTCGATGTAGGTGAAGTCGCGCACCATGCGGCCGTGGTTGAAGACGTCGATGACGCGGTCCTCGAGCATCGCCTTGGTGAACAGGAACAGCGCCATGTCCGGCCGGCCCCACGGGCCATAGACGGTGAAGAAGCGCAGCCCGGTGGTCGGCAGGCCGAACAGGTGGCTGTAGGTGTGCGCCATCAGCTCGTTGGCCTTCTTCGTCGCCGCATACATGCTGACCGGGTGGTCGATGTTGTGGTGCTCCGAGAACGGCATGGCGGTGTTGCCGCCGTAGACACTGGAGCTGGACGCGTACACCAGGTGCCCGACCTGCGCATGGCGGCAACCCTCGAGCACGTTCATGAAGCCGACGACGTTGCTGTCGATGTAGGCGTGCGGGTTGACCAGCGAATAGCGCACGCCCGCCTGCGCCGCCAGGTGCACGACACGGTCGAAGCGTTCGTCGGCGAACAGCGCGGCCATGCGTTCGCGGTCGGCGACGTCGGCATGCACGAAGCGAAACGCGGCCGATGGCGTGAGCCGCGCCAGGCGGTCGCGCTTGAGCTGCACGCTGTAGTAGTCGTTCAGGTTGTCCAGCCCGACCACGGTGTCGCCGCGTGCCAGCAGCAGCTGCGACACGTGCATGCCGATGAAACCGGCCGCGCCGGTGACGAGGATCTTCATGGAATGCCGGCCAGTGCCGTCGTGCAAATCAGTCGAACGGATTGTCGGCGGGCCGCGCCGATGCCCGCTGCGTCAAACGACACACCCGGCGCCACGGCGCGTGCCGGACGCCTCACTTCGGTGCCGTGCCGGGCCCTTCCGATGCCGCCGGCGCGAAGGCCGGCGCCGCGGACGGCGCGCTGCCCGCGGCGGCGGCCGACGCCGCCGCTTCGGCGAACTTGCCTGCGTATTCGATGGTCGCCGCCTCACGCAGCGCCTTCATGTCCTTGGTCATCATTCCGCGCTTGCGCCCGTTCAGCAGGAACTGCTCGATCGCCGGCGTGGCCTGTTCGAGCGTCACCGGCTGCAGCCGCGAACCGGCCAGCACGATCAGCTGCGCGCCGCCCGGCGTGGTGTGCAGCATCGCCTGACCGTCCTTCATCGCCGCGAACGCCGCCAGGCTGGCGATCGGCAGCTGCTCCGCGCTGCGCACCGCCTGCGCGCCGCCGAAGCGCAGGTCGTTGGCCTTCAGGTACTCGACGAACTCGTTGATGTTCTTCGTCTGCGCCAGTTGCGCCCGCAGCTGCGCGACCTGCTCGGGCCGGGCCTCGATGTTGATTTCCTGCAGGTTGTAGATGCGGCGCTGCTTGAACAGCGCCGGATTCGCTTCGTAGTACTGGGCCACGTCTTCGGCGCTGGGCTTGACCGCCGCTTCGCCGGCCCGCTCCAGGTACGCGCGCGCGAGGATCTCGCGCCGCCCGGCCTCGAGCTGCTGCACCACGCGCGGCTCGCGGTCCAGCTTCAGTTCGGCGGCCTTCTGCGCGGCCAGCTCCTGCTCGATCAGCCTGTCCAGCACCTGGCGCGACGCGGCTTCGGCCTGCTCGGGTTTCAGCCCCCGCTGCTGCTGCAACACCTGATCGACCTGCTGGACGGTGATCGCCTCCTTGTTGACCTTCGCTGCCGCAGGCGCGGCGCCGGCGTCCTTCTTCTTGTCGCAGCCCGCGCCCAACAGTGCGGCGCCGGCGAGCATCACGGCCAGCGCGCGCGCGGCTGCGGCGCTGCGGATTCGGGGCATCGAGTGGGGCATCGGCATCGTGACCTGGACAAGCAGCCGGCAGTGTAAGCGCCGGCCCGTGCGTGGCATCAGCACTTGACGCCGACGTGCAGCGCCACCACGCCGGCCGTGAGGTTGTGCACGTCGACATGGCCGAATCCGGCCGCCTGCATCATCGCCTTCAGCTCCTGCTGCGACGGGTGCATGCGGATCGACTCGGCCAGGTAGCGGTAGCTGTCGGCGTCGCCGGCCACCCACTTGCCGAGCCGCGGCAGGATGTTGAACGAATACCAGTCGTAGGGCTTGCGCAGCGGCTCGGCCACGTGCGAGAACTCCAGCACCAGCAGCCGTCCGCCCGGGCGCAGCACACGGCACATCTCGGCCAGCGCGCGCTCCTTGTGCGTCATGTTGCGCAGCCCGAAGGCGACGCTGACCAGGTCGAAGCGGCCACTGGCGAAAGGCAGCTGCTCGGCATCGCAGGCGCAGCTGGGCACCATCACGCCGTCGTCGAGCAGGCGGTCGCGGCCGGCACGCAGCATCGCCTCGTTGATATCGGTATGCACGACGCTGCCGCCCGCGCCGACCCGGCGCGCAAAGGCGCGCGTCAGGTCGCCGGTGCCGGCGGCGATGTCAAGCACCTTGTCGCCGGCGCGCACGTTGGCCACCGCCACCGCGTAGGCCTTCCAGGCGCGATGCGCGCCCAGCGACATCAGGTCGTTCATCAGGTCGTACCTGGACGCCACCGAATCGAACACGCCGCGCACGCGCGAGGCCTTGTGCGTCTCGTCGACCTGCTCGAAGCCGAAATGGGTTTGTGTCACGGGGAAAGCCCTTCGCTTCAATGACCGCAGGAGCGCTGCGTCGCGCCGGGCATCGGCGCGTCGCGATCGAGCCCCGCCTCGGCCAGGCGCTGCTCGTAGCGCCGCCACAGCTCGTCCTGCTGCCTGCCGAGCCGGTACAGATAGTCCCACGAGAAGATGCCGCTGTCGTGGCCGTCGGAAAAACTCGGCTGCACCCCATAGTGGCCGACCATCTGCAGCTCGTCGATGCCGACCTCGCGCTTGCCGGTCTGCAGCACTTCCTGACCGGGCCCGTGGCCCTGCACTTCGGCCGACGGCGAGTACACGCGCAGCAGCTCGAAAGGCAGGCGGAACACGCTGCCGTCGGCAAAGCCGATCTCCAGCGCGCGCGACGCCTGGTGCAGCGTCAGCGCGGTGACGGCGGGGGTGTCGGGTTCGAGTCCTGCCATGGTGTTCAGACCAGTACGCGTTCGATGCCGCCGGCATTGGCGTCGGCCACGTAGCGCGGCAGCCAGTCGGGGCCGAGGATCTTGTGGGCCATCTCGACCACGATGTAGTCGGCTTCGAGCAGGCCGTTCGCCAGGTCGTCCTCGTAGCGCTTCAGGCCCTGCAGGCAGCTCGGGCACGAGGTCAGGATCTTCACCGGGCCGGTGGGCGCCACGCTGCCGCCCGCGCGCAGCACGGCCTCGTCGCGGCGCAACTCCTCTTCCTTGCGGAAACGCACCTGGGTCGAGATGTCGGGCCGCGTCACGCCCAGCGTGCCGCTCTCGCCGCAGCAGCGCTGGTTCTGCAGCACGTTGGCGCCGACCAGCGCCTTGACGGTCTTCAGCGGCTCCTGCAGCTTCATCGGGCTGTGGCAGGGGTCGTGGTACAGGTAGCCGCCGTCGCCCTGCAGCTTGATGCCCTTTTCCAGCAGGTATTCATGGATGTCGATGATGCGGCAGCCGGGGAAGATGTCCTCGAACTTGTAGCCCTGCAGCTGGTCGTAGCAGGTGCCGCAGCTGACGACCACGGTCCTGATGTCCAGGTAGTTCAGCGTGTTGGCCACGCGGTGGAACAGCACGCGGTTGTCGGTGATCATGCGTTCGGCCTTGTCGTACTGGCCCGAGCCGCGCTGCGGATAGCCGCAGCACAGGTAGCCCGGCGGCAGCACCGTCTGCACGCCGGCGTGCCACAGCATGGCCTGCGTCGCCAGCCCGACCTGGCTGAACAGCCGCTCCGAGCCGCAGCCGGGGAAGTAGAACACCGCCTCGCTCTCGGCGGTGGTTGCCGCCGGGTCGCGGATGATCGGCACGTAGTCCTTGTCCTCGATGTCGAGCAGCGCGCGCGCGGTGCGCTTCGGCAGGCCGCCCGGCATCTTCTTGTTGA
>DAORHX010000250.1:0-5645 GCA_035438245.1 Rubrivivax sp. | reverse complement strand
ACGCTGCAGCGCGCGCGGGTTGCGCGCCGCCTGCCGGCGGCGCGCGGCGATGCGTTCGACCACGGCCGCTTCGTCCAGCCCGAGCCGGTGCTGCACCGCGCCGGCGAAAAGCCCGTCGGCAATGACGCCGTTCAGGCCGATCGGGCGCAGCACGAAGGGCTCGGCGCGCATGCGCGTCAGCGCATCGACGTCGATCTGCGACGTGTGGTTCCAGCTGACGACGACCCCGAGCTGAAAGCGTCCGCTGGCCACGCGCAGCGCGCCCATCACCAGGCCGGTGAGGCCGGAGTCGGTGACGCGCAGTTCGTCCTTCAGGTAGGCGCCGCCGGGCATCGCCATCAGCATGCTGCTGATGCTGCGGCCGTCCATCTCGTCGCTGGTGGCCAGCGTCACATGGTCGATGGCGCTGCGCTCGACGCCGGCGCTGGCTAGCGCGGCGCGCACGGTTTCAAACGCCATTTCCTCGGTGCGCTGACTGCGCAGCGCGGCATGCGGCGGGCTCAGCGCCAGCCCAAGCACATAGGTGTCCATGGATTCCTCGTCGGGGTGCGGTCGGTGGGTTTCGATGATAGGCATCGCATTCCGACAAGTCAACCATCTAACCGACCGGTCGGTCATGTGTGAGCTACAATGCGCCGAACAACCCGGGAGTACTGGCATGAGCCTCTGGAAAGGCGCGGTTCCAGGCGCGGACGCGCAGTTCGTGGCCAAGCGCCAGGCCATCCTGCGCGAGGCCGCGGCGTCGTTCAACCGGCGCGGCTACCACGGCACCTCGTTGACCGACATCGCGCAGACGCTGGGCGTCAGCAAGGCCGCGCTCTACACCTACGTGAAGAGCAAGGACGAACTGCTCTTCTACTGCCACGAGGCGGCGATGGATGCCGCCGCGGACAGCGTGCGGCTGGCGCGCGAGGCCGGCGGCAGCGCGCTCGACCAGTTCTGCGCCACGTTGCGCAACTACCTGCGCATGATCATGTCCAATGAGGCCTGCTACGTCGTGCTGCTCGAAGAGCAGGCGCTGCAGCCCGACAAGGTCGCGCAGATCATCGAGCGCCGCGACCGCTTCGAAACGGAGTTGCGCGGCCTGGTCGCCGCCGGCATCCTCGACGGCAGCGTTGCGCCCTGCAACCCGAAGCTCGCGGTCTTTGCCGCGCTCGGCGCGATGAACTGGGTGCAGAAGTGGTACGTGCCCGGCGGCGCATGGGGCGGCGAGCAGGTCGCCGTCGCAGTCGTGCAGCTGATCGAGCGCATGATCTCGGCGCGCCCGACGGCGGCGCTGAACGTCGACCCGGCATTGCTGTCGGCGCTGGCGGGCGAGCCGCGACTGGCTGTGCCGGCCACCTCCGCCACCGGCTGATCCCCGACCTTGACTTGACTGCGGATCGTGGTTTACCCGCGACCTGACCGTCTGGTCGGTCATATGACTTGACGGGTCGTTATCCGCCTGCGCAGAATCCAGCTCATTGCACACCTGCGCCGTCGCCACCCCGGCCGCGCACTCTGGAGACCGACCTTGGATTTCGAACTCAACGACGACCAGCGGCGCCTGCAGGAAACCGTCGCCGACTTCGCGCGCCGGGAAATCGAACCGCGCGCCGAACAGCTGGACCGCGACGGCAGCTTCCCGGCCGACCTGTTCCGCCAGCTCGGCGAGTTGGGCGTCACCGCCATCCCCTTCGCGCCGGAACACGGCGGCATGGGGCTGGGCACGCTGGACATGGCGCTGGCCATCGAGCAGATCGCCATCGCCGACCAGTCGCTGGCGGTGACGACGATGGTCAGCGTCGCCGCCGGGCTGATCCTGCAGCGCTTCGGCAGCGTCGAGCAGAAGGCGCGCTGGCTGCCCGACATCGTCAAGGGGCGTGCGCTGGCCGCCCTTGCCGGCACCGAGCCACAGGCCGGCTCCGACACCGCAGCGTTCACGACGCGCGCGCACCGCGTCGCCGCCGGCTGGGCGATCAACGGGCAGAAGGCCTACATCACCAACGCCGGCACCAAGATGTCGACGATCGCGCTGACGCTGGCCGCGACCAGCGAGCCCGGCGCCGAGCGCAAGCGCTTCACGCTCTTCGCCGTGCCCAAGGGCACCCAGGGCTACACCCAGGGCGAGCCCTACCGCAAGATGGGCTGGCGCTCCAGCGACACGCGCCCGCTGTACTACGACGACTGCGTGGTCGGCGATGAGGCGATCCTCGGCAACGAAGGCGAGGGCCGCCACCTGCTGCACAAGGGCTACCAGCAGGCGCGGGTCTTCCTGGCGCACTGTTCTCTCGGCCTGGCCGAGGCGTCGCTGCGCCGCTCCGTCGCCTACGCCAACGAGCGCAAAGCCTTCGGCGCGACTCTAGGCAATCTGCAGATGGTGCAGGAACTGGTGGCGCAGATGGCGGTCAAGGTCGACGCCGCGCGGCTGCTGGCCTACCGCGCCGCGTGGATGGGCGACCAGGGCACGGTGACGATCCGCGAACTGGCGATGGCCAAGTATTACTGCACCGAGATCGGTTCGCAGGTGGCCGACGCCGCGATCCAGGTGCACGGCGGCTGGGGCTTCATGGACGACTGCGCCGTCTCGCGCTACTACCGCGACAACCGCGTCTGCACCATCGGCGACGGCAGCAGCCAGATCCAGCAGTTGCTGATCGCGCGCTCGCTGGGCCTGGACGTGCGCTTCACCGGCTGAGGCCCCGATTGAACGACATGGCGGCCGAAGCGCTGTTCAGCAACGAGGCGACGCGGCTGAGCCAGCCCGAGCGCGGCATCTGGCTGCTCGAGCTGACCCGCGAGCGCGAGATGAACACGCTGACGCACGCGCTGCTCGACGGCCTGCAGGCCACGCTCGACACCTGCCAGCGCGAGGCGGCGCGGGCGCTGGTCATCGCCGGCGCCGGCCGCGCCTTCTGCTGCGGCGCGCACCTGCGCTACTTCGCCAGCCCGGAGGCCGAACTGAAGGAGCCGGCCGCCGCGCGCGACCGCTATCTGGTGCGCATTGCGACGCTGTTCGACCGGCTCGAGGAATGCGCCTTCCCGACCATCGCCGCGGTCAACGGCTACGCGCTCGGTGGCGGCTGCGAACTCGCGCTGTCCTGCGACCTGCGCGTGCTCGCCGACAACGCGCACATCGGACTGCCGGAAACCAAGCTCGGTGCGATCGCCGGTGCCGGCGGCGTGCAGAAGCTGACACGCCATGTCGGCCGCGGCAAGGCGCTGGAGTGGATCCTGCTCGCACGCCAGGTCGATGCCGCGACTGCTGCGCAGCATGGGCTGGCGACCGCGGTCGTGACGCAGGCCGAGGTGCTGACCACCGCACTGGCACTGGCGCGCGAGCTGCGCGCGCTGGCGCCGCTGGCGCTCGCGCAGAGCAAGGCCACGATCTACGCCAGCGAGGACGCCGACCTGCGCAGCGCGCGCCGCTACGGCCTGGACGCGCTGGCCATGCTGGTCGGCGGCGCCGAGTGGCGCGAAGGCATGGAAGCCTTCGTCAACAAGCGCGCCCCGGGCTTCGACACATGGTGAACCGGGCCGCCGATGCGCTGCTGGCGCGGATCGTGCAACGCCACGCCGGCACGGTAGCCGACCTCGGCGCGCGCCTAGTCGCCGCGGGCTTCGGCAGCGCACGCGCACCGAGCTGGGAGACGCTGCCCACGGTGGCGCCACGCGCCAAGGCCGAACTGGACACGCTGCAGCGCCAGCGGCCCGACTTCGGCGGCCTCGCGCCTGCGGGGCTGCAGCCTGAGACGATCTACTGGTCGCCGGGCGGTTTGATGGAGCCGCGCGTGGCCGCGCATGTCGAGTGCCTGGCAGCGCTGCTGCGCGAGGCCGGCTTCAGCGCCGGCGACCGCGTCGCCAACGGCTTCGCCTACCACTTCACGCCCGCCGGCCTGCTGGTGCACGAGGCGCTGCAGCATCTGGGCGCGACGGTGCTGCCGATCGGCCCGCAGAACACGGCGCAGGCGGCCGAGTTCATCGCCGCCGCCGGCGCCACCGGCTACGTCGGCATCGCCTCGCACCTCAAGGCGCTGATGGGCGCCGTCGATGCGCTGCCGGCCGCGCTGCCGCGGCCCAGGCTGAAACGCGCGCTGGCCGGCGCCGAGCCCTTCGGCGATGCCATCCGGCGCGAGATCGAGGCGCGCTGGGGCATCACGTGCCACGACTTCTACGGCACCGCCGAGGCCGGCATCGTCGCCCTCGAATGCGCAGCGCACCAGGGGGTGCATCTGCACCCCGAGGTGCTCGCGGAACTGGTCGAGCCGGGGCGCGGCGAACGCAGCGACGGGCCGATCGGCGAACTGCTGCTCAGCGCCGACGCCGACGAGCTGCCGCTGCTGCGCTTTGCCACCGGCGACCTGGTGCGCATCGACGCGGCGCCCTGCACGTGCGGGCGCACGACGCCGCGGCTGCGCGTGCTGGGCCGCGTCGGCGACAGCGCGCGCGTGCGCGGCATGCTGCTGCACGCTTCGCAACTGCGCGCCTTCGCTGCCGCTGCCGGGCTGTTGGCCTGCCGCGTCGAATTGACACGCGACGAGGGGCGCGACCACATCGCGCTGCACTGGCGCGCCTCGCTCGCCACGGACGAAGGGTTGCTCGCCGACGCCTTCCGCGACCATTGCCGGCTGCGCGCCGACCGCTTCGCCGCCGACGCATCGCTGGTCGAAGGTGCCTTCGAGCTGGTCGACGAACGCCGGGAGACGGTGACATGAGCGAACCGGTGCTGGCCGCGCGCGAGCTGACGCTGATGTTCGGTGCGATCAAGGCGCTGGATGCGGTCAGCTTCAGCGTGCACGCACACGAGCTGCTGTCGATCATCGGCCCCAATGGCGCCGGCAAGTCCAGCCTGCTGAACTGCCTGTCGGGCTTTTATCGCCCGCAAAGCGGCAGCGTCTCCTTCCTCGGCGAAGACATCACGCGGCTGCCGGTGCACCGCTATGCCGCGCTCGGCGTCGGCCGCACCTTCCAGGGCATCCAGACCTACGCCAGCATGACGGTGCGCGAGAACATCCTGTGCGGCTTCCACACGCGCATGAAGAGCGGGTTGTTCGCTGGGCTGCTGTACTGGGGCCCCGGCCGGCGCGAGGAAGACGCCTTCGTGCGCGAGGCCGAGGAGATCATCGAATTCCTCGAACTCGAGGAGTTGCGTCACGCTCATGTCGGCGAGCTGCCCTACGGGCTGCGCAAGCGCGTCGACCTCGGCCGCGCACTGGCGATGAAGCCCAAGGTGCTGATCATGGACGAGCCGATGGCCGGCATGAACCCGGAGGAGAAATCCGACCTGGCGCGCTACATCCTCGACATCAAGGAGGGTCGGCGCATCCCGGTGGTGCTGGTCGAGCACGACATGGACGTCGTCATGGACATCTCCGACCGGGTGATGGTGATGGAGTGGGGCTGCTCGATCGCCCGAAGCCGGCGGCGTCGGACCAGAGCTCCTTCTCGACGAGCGCCGCGACGAAGTCCGAGGCGCCGATGCCCGGTGTCAGGAGCGCCGTCGCCCCGGCCGACGGTTCCAGGCGGGCGGCGATCTCCTCGGTACTGGCGCGCGGACGAGGGGTGCTGCTGCTCATGGTCGTCACCTATCCGATCTTCGTCAGCCCGCCGCTGATCATGACCATGCCGCTGCCATTGACGTTCACCATCGGCGCCTTCACGTCGGT
>DAORHX010000249.1:0-5652 GCA_035438245.1 Rubrivivax sp. | reverse complement strand
CCACGCCCGCCGGGGAGGTGGCCGCGCAGGCCGCCACCACGCAGCCCGCCTCGACCGGCTTCTGGATCGGGCTCGGGGTGGGTGCGCTGGCGCTGGTGGCGTTCTACGCGGTGCTGAGCTTCACCCGGCTCGAAGTCTTCAAGATGCTGCTGGCCAGCTTCTTCCCGCTGCTGATCCTGATCCTGGCCGTGCTCGGCTCGATCGTCTTCGGCCTGGCCACGCCCACCGAAGCCGCCGCGGTCGGTGCCTTCGGCGGCTTCCTGCTCGCGGCGGCCTACAAGCAGCTGAACTTCGGTGTCGTCAAGGAGAGCGTCTTCCTCACCGCGAAGACCAGCGCGATGGTCTGCTGGCTGTTCGTCGGCTCGGCGATCTTCTCCGCCGCCTTCGCGCTGCTCGGCGGGCAGGAGCTGGTCGAGCAATGGGTGCTCGGCATGAACCTGAGCAAGACCGAGTTCCTGATCCTCAGCCAGGTGATCATCTTCGTGCTCGGCTGGCCGCTGGAGTGGACCGAGATCATCGTCATCTTCATGCCGATCTTCGTGCCGCTGCTCGACAACTTCGGCGTCGACCCGCTGTTCTTCGGCCTGCTGGTGGCGCTGAACCTGCAGACCGCGTTCCTCAGCCCGCCGGTGGCGATGGCCGCGTTCTACCTGAAGGGCGTGAGCCCGCGGCACGTCACGCTGAACCAGATCTTCGCCGGCATGATTCCGTTCATGGGCATCCAGATCGTCGCCATCGTGCTGCTCTACGTCTGGCCGCAGATCGGCCTGTGGCTGCCGTCGGTGCTGTACAAGTAGCCGCCCGGACGTATGAAACCCGCCATCGCCCACCCCGCCGCGAGCCTGCCATGAAGCACCGGTTGCGCCACCTCGTCGCCGCCTGCGCGGCCCTGACCGCCTTCGGCGCCGCGGCCGAACCGGCCATCGTCTACGACATGGGCGGCAAGTTCGACAAGTCGTTCAACGAGGCCGCCTGGCGCGGCATGGAGCGCTGGAAGAAGGAGAGCGGCAAGAACTACCTCGAGTTCGAGATCGCCAACGAGTCGCAGCGCGAGCAGGCGATGCGCCGCATGGCCGAGCGCGGCGCCAGCCCGATCATCGGCGTCGGCTTCAGCCAGGCGTCGAGCATCGAGAAGGTGGCCAAGGACTTCCCGAAGCTGCAGTTCGCGATCATCGACATGGTGGTCAACCAGCCGAACGTGCAGTCGGTGGTGTTCAAGGAGCAGGAGGGCAGCTTCCTCGTCGGCCTGATGGCGGCGATGGCCAGCAAGAGCGCCAAGGTCGGCTTCGTCGGCGGCATGGACATTCCGCTGATCCGCAAGTTCCAGTGCGGCTACGAGCAGGGCGTCAAGCACGCGAATCCGAAGGCCGAGGTCTACGCCAACATGACCGGCACCACCGGCGCGGCGTGGAGCGACCCGGGGCGCGGCGGCGAACTGGCCAAGGCGCAGTTCGCCAAGGGCGCCGACGTGGTCTTCGCCGCGGCCGGCGGCACCGGCATCGGCGTGTACCAGGCGGCCAAGGACTCCGGCAGATTAGCCATCGGCGTCGACAGCAACCAGAACCACCTGCAGCCGGGCACGATGCTGACCTCGATGCTCAAGCGCGTCGACACCGCGGTCTACAACGTGGCGATGGGCCAGACCCAACCGGGCATCACCGTGCTGGGCCTGAAGGAAGGCGGCGTCGACGTCGCGCTGGACGAGCACAACGCCAAGCTGGTGACGGCCGAGATGAAGGCCAAGGTCGATGCCGCGAAGGGCGAGATCATCGCCGGCAAGATCAAGGTCGCCGACTACATGGCCGACAACGCCTGCAAGTACTGAACTGGCGTGGGCAGCAGCGGCACCGCGGTCGCGCTGCGCGGCATCTGCAAGCGCTTCGGCGCGGTGCAGGCCAACCAGGACGTGACGCTGGAAGTCGCCGCCGGCTCGGTGCACGGCATCGTCGGCGAGAACGGTGCCGGCAAGAGCACGCTGATGTCGGTGCTCTACGGCCTGCAGACGGCCGACCGCGGCACGATCGAGGTCTTCGGCCAGGCGGCGCGGATCCGCGGCCCGCACGACGCGATCGCGCTGGGCATCGGCATGGTGCACCAGCACTTCATGCTGGTGGACTCGCTCACCGGGCTGGAGAACCTGATGCTCGGCGCCGAGCCGCATGCGCTGCTGCGCCATGCCGAGGCGGCGATGCGCCCGCGGCTGTACAACCTGATGGCATCCACCGGGCTGAAGGTGTCGCTCGATGTGCCGGTGGCCGGGCTGCCGATCGGCGAGCGCCAGCGGCTGGAGATCCTGAAGGCGCTGGTGCGCGGCGCGAAGATCCTGATCCTCGACGAGCCGACCGCGGTGCTGACGCCGCAGGAGGCCGACGCGCTGTTCGGCGTGCTGCAGCGGCTGGCCGGGCAGGGCACGACGGTGCTGCTGATCACGCACAAGCTGAAGGAGGTGATGCGCCTGTGCCGGCACGTCACCGTGATGCGTGGCGGGCGCGTCGTGCACGAGACGGCGGTGGCCGACACCTCGGTGGCGGCGCTGGCGCTGGCGATGATCGGCCGCAAGCCGCGCCTGGACCGGCCACGGGCAGCGCGTGCCCCCGGCGAGGTCCGGCTCGAAGCCAAGGGGCTGCAGTGGCACGATGCGCTCGGCGTCCCGCGGGTGCAGGGCGTGAGCCTGCAGTTGCGCGCCGGCGAGATCGTCGGCCTGGCTGGCGTTTCCGGCAACGGCCAGAGCGAACTGCTCGAACTGCTCAGCGGCCTGCGCGCGCCGGCGGCCGGCACGCTGCGCATCGGCGACGCGACCTTCCATGCCGGACACTGGATCGACCCGCGGCGCGCCCGAGCACTTGGCCTCGCGCACGTGCCGGAGGACCGCCAGGCGCGGGCGCTGGTGATGGGCTTCGCCGCGTGGGAATCGCTGCTGCTCGGCTACGAAGACGACGCGCAGTACAGCGCGCAGGGCTGGATGCACCGCGCCGCGGCGCGCCAGGCCGCGGCGCAGCGGATGCAGCGCTTCGACGTGCGCCCGCCCGACGTCGACCTGGCCTGCGCCCGCTTCTCCGGCGGCAACCAGCAGAAGCTGGTGCTGGCGCGCGAGATCGGCCGCTCGCCGGATGTGCTGCTGGTCGGCCAGCCGACGCGCGGCGTCGACATCGGTGCGATCGAGTTCATCCACGACCGCCTGCGCGCGTTGCGCGACGCCGGCTGTGCGCTGCTGCTGGTGTCGAGCGAACTCGACGAGATCCTCGCGCTGGCCGACCGCGTGCTGGTGATGCACGGCGGGCGCGTCGTCGGCGAGCGCGCGGCGGCAGCCTGCAGCGAAGCCGAACTCGGCTTGATGATGGCCGGTGAGGTTGCTGCGTGAGGGTCGCCGCGCTGCCGCGCTGGGCCGACCTGCTGCTGCTGCCGGCCTTCAACCTGGGCATCGCGCTGGCCGTGGCCGGCGTCGTCGTCGCCGGTGTCGGGCAGGATCCGCTGCAGGTGCTGTCGGTGCTGCTGCACGGCGCCTTCGGCTCGGCGCGCGGCTTCAGCTACACGCTGTACTACGCGACCACCTTCGTCTTCACCGGGCTGGCGGTGGCGGTGGCCTTTCATGCCGGGCTGTTCAACATCGGCGGCGAAGGCCAGGCGATCGTCGGCGGGCTTGCCACCGGGCTGGTCGCGCTGGGCGGCGCGGCGTGGCTGCCGGCCTGGCTGCTGCTGCCGCTGATGGGGCTGGCCGGTGCGCTCGGCGGCATGGCTTGGGGCGCGGTGCCCGGCTGGCTGCAGGCCTGGCGCGGCAGCCATGTCGTCATCACCACGATCATGTTCAACTTCCTGGCCAGCGCGCTGGCCGTCTGGCTGCTCGTCGACCACCTGAAGCCGGCCGGCTCGATGGCGCCCGAGAGCGCACCGTTCGCCGCCGCGGCGCAGCTGCCGGCGATGCACCGCGTGCTCGGCGCCGTCGGCATCGACTGGCCGGCATCGCCGCTGAACCTGAGCCTGCTGCTGGCGCTGGCCGCGGCGGCCGGCGTGTACCTGCTGCTGTGGCGGCTGCGCGCCGGCTACCGCATCCGTGCGGTCGGCTCGAGCCCCGCCGCGGCCGCCTATGCCGGCATCGACCCCAGGCGCCAGGTGCTGCTGGCGATGGCGGTGTCCGGCGCGCTGGCCGGGCTGGTCGGCATGAACGAGCTCGCCGGCGTGCAGCACAAGCTGCTGCTCGAGTACGTCGGCGGGGCCGGGTTCACCGGCATCGCGGTGGCGCTGATGGGGCGCAATCATCCGCTGGGCATCGTGCTGGCCAGCGTGCTGTTCGGCGCGCTGTACCAGGGCGGCGCCGAAGTCGCCTTCGAGGTCAGCGGCTTCAGCCGCGACATGGTGGTGGTGCTGCAGGGCTTCATCGTGCTGTTCTCCGGCGCGATGGCCTACGTCGCCGCACCGCCGCTGGCGCGGCTGCTGCGCGCGGGGGTGGCGCATGGATGAGGTGCTGCTCGGCAGCTTGCTCGGCTCGACGCTGCGCACCGCCACGCCGCTGCTGCTGTGCGCGCTGGCCGGGCTGCTGAGCGAGCGCGCCGGCGTCATCGACATCGCGCTGGAAGGCAAGATGCTGTTCGCCGCCTTTGCCGCCGCGGCCGCCGGTGCGGCGAGCGGGTCGACAGCGCTGGCGCTGCTGGCCGCCGCCGGCGTGGCGGTCGGCCTGTCGGGCGTGCACGGGCTGGCCTGCGTCAGCCACCGCGGTGACCAGGTGGTCAGCGGCATCGCCATCAACCTGATCGCCGCCGGGTTGACGGTGGTGCTGGGCATCGCCTGGTTCGCCCAAGGCGGGCAGACACCGCCGGTGGCCCCCGGCGTGCGGCTGGCGCCGCTGTGGAGCGGTGCCGGCGCGGCGCTCGGGCCGCTCGGCGAAGGCCTGCTCGGCCACGATGCGCTGGTCTACGCGGCACTGGCGCTGGTGCCGCTGGTCTGGTGGGGTTTGTTCCGCACGCGCTTCGGGCTGCGGCTGCGGGCGGTCGGCGAACATGCGCAGATGGTCGATGCCGCCGGCGTCTCGGTGCCGCGGCTGCGCTATGCCGCGCTGACGCTGAACGGGCTGCTGTGCGCGCTGGCCGGCGCCTTCCTCGTGCTGGCGCAGAATGCCGCGTTCGTGCCGCAGATGACGGCGGGGCGCGGTTTCATGGCATTGGCGGCAATGATCTTCGGCAAATGGCATCCGCTCGGCGCGCTGTGGGCGTGCCTGCTGTTCGGCTTTCTCGATGCGGCGGCGATCCGGCTGCAGGGCGTGCGCCTGCCGGCCGTCGGCGAGCTGCCGGTGCCGTTGATCCAGGCGCTGCCCTACCTGCTGACGGTGGTGCTGCTGGCCGGCTTCTTCGGCCGCAGCGTCGCGCCCGCCGAGCTCGGCAAACCCTACGTGAAGGAGCATTGACGCATGGCCCGCATCACGCCCGGCGAGGACGCGCAGCGCGCCTTGCTGCAGGCGGCGCGAGCGGCGCGGCGCAACGCCTATGCGCCGTATTCGAAGTTCCGCGTCGGCGCGGCGGTGCTCGACGAACACGGCCGCGTGCATGCCGGCTGCAATGTCGAGAACGCCGCCTATCCGCAGGGGCTGTGCGCCGAAGCCGCGGCGCTGGCGGCGATGGTGCTGGCCGGCGGGCGCCGCGCCGGCGCGCTGCTGGTGGC